>QZKZ01000417.1 GCA_004796465.1 Desulfovibrio sp. | reverse complement strand
GTAGAATAGATGGTCTCTTTGAATCTGCACGCTGTGTTTTGCAATGTTCATTATGGTTTTCATTGTTCCTCACTTCTTTCTCCTTGAGAAGACGCCAGCCAAAAGGCATCATTATTCTAAGAGTCTGCCCACATGCACCTGCTTTTTTTAAGTTTCAGCTCCAGGCCTCGGCACCGCGAATGGACGATTTTTCAGCCTTGTTTCGAAACGATAAGACCCAACTCTGAAGGCACCTCCACCACCTCCGCCAAGGGCAGACCCACGACGTTGATCAGTTGACGTTGCCTTTTAAAACGAATCCCAACTGCTGGTCTGCCGTATCTTCCAGCCCCGCTTGTTGCGGTCCACGTAGTCGCGCTTGGTCTCGCCGGTGTAGATCTGGCGGGGCCGGTGGATCTTGTGCGGTCCCGAGGACTCCTCGCGCCAGTGGGCGATCCAGCCGGGCATGCGGCCCATGGCGAACATGACCGGGAACATGTTGGTGGGCACGCCCAAGGCGCGCAAGATGATGCCTGAATAGAAATCCAGGTTGGGGTAGAGGTTTCTTTCCTGAAAGTACTCGTCAGCCAGGGCGGCCTCGGCCACTTCCTGGGCCAAGTCCAGGAGTTCGTCCTTCTTCTCCATGGTGGCCAACAGGTCCTCGGCCACGGAGCGCATGACCTTGGCCCGGGGGTCAAAGCTTTTGTAGACCCTGTGGCCGAATCCCATGAGCCGGAAGCGCTTCTGCTTGACCTGCTCCAGGAGCACCGGGATCTTGATGTTGTTTTCCTTGATGTTGGTCAGCATGTTGATCACCGCCGCGTTGGCCCCGCCGTGCAAGCGGCCCCACAGGGCGCAGATGCCCGCTGCCACGGACGCGAACAAATTGGCCTGGGCCGAGCCTACCATGCGCACCGTGGACGCCGAGCAGTTCTGCTCGTGGTCGGCATGGGCGATGAGAAAGGTCGAGAGCGCCTTGACCGCGCCCAGGGGCGGTTTGTAATCGCGGTACGGCAGGGAGAACATCATGTGCAGGAAGTTGGTGCAGTAGCGCAGGTTGGGATTGGGGTGGATAAAGGGCAGGCCCAGGGACTTGCGATAGGAGAACGCGGCAATGGTGCGCACCTTAGAGATGAGCTTGGCTGCCGCGCGCAAAAACTCCTCGTCGTTTTGGATCTCGAGCAGGTCGGGATGGAACGAGCCCAGTGAATTGACAATGGCTGAGAGGATGGCCATGGGCTGGCCCTTGGCCGGGAAACCCTCGAAGTGGTGCAAGAGGTCCTGGTGCAGCAGCTCATGCTCGCTGAGCAGGTCGGAAAAGACCTGATGCTGCCCGCCCGTGGGCAGTTGCCCGAAAATGAGCAACTGCGCCACTTCCGTGAAGGTGGATTTCACGGCCAGTTCCTCGATGGGATAGCCGCGATAGCGCAGCACGCCGTTTTCTCCGTCAACAAAGGTAATGGCGCTTTCGCAGGAACCCGTGCTGGAATAGCCCTGGTCCAGGGTGATCAGCCCGGTTTTGGCGCGCAGACTGCGGATGTCCACGCCCAGTTCGCCTTCGCTGCCTTCGATTACGTCGAGATCAATGGATGTATCGCCATGGGTCAGGGTGGCGGTATTTTTTTTCATGGGAGTCTCCTTGCTGTGCAAATAAGCAAGGTAGCCCAGGGGCCCTTGCAAGTCCATCCCGGCGCGGCAGCGATACCAAGGCGATTGTGTTCCATTGGCGTGTTCCCCACCCCTGCTTCTTGCTCACTCAAAATGTATACTTATTTGGTGTAGAAAGAGGTTGTGGAAACATGGCTCCTTCGGTCTTGCCAAAGCGGCCAAGGTCACAACCCTGCAAGGAGGTGGGTCATGAACACGAAACCCAAACGGTTTCCTTTGGCTGCGGTGCTGCTGCTTTTGCTTGCGCTGCCCGTATTGGCGGGATGTCCCAAGGAAGTGGCCGGGACATTCGACGTGATCTCCCTGGTCATCGACAAGCTGGAACTGGTCGAGGACCTGGCCGAGGACGAGGACTACATCCCCTTTCGCGTGGGCGTCAGCAACGTGCGCGGCCTGGTGTTCATCCACAAGGACGTGGCCAGGACCATCCTCACTGGCACCTACATCGACGCGGACGTGACCGACGAGGAACTGCGCGCGGCCATTGTGGAGCTGACCAAGAACAAGACCAATGTGGAGATATTGCTGCGCGAGCTGTGGATCGACCATGCGCCTTCGGGTTTTGTCCTGGGGCAATGCGGCGATATCTTTTACTATCCTGAAACAGGCGAACTCAAACTCAAGAACTTTTTCCCTGATGTGTTGGGCGGGGGTGAAAATCCGCAACTCATCATCGAACCGGAGACCGTTGCCCCTGAGCAAAGCCAAGAGAGCGCCGGCGGCGGGGAAGAGGAAGAAGATGGTGGAGAAGAGGAGCCAAGCCCCGATGAATCGGAAGAGGAACCGCAAAAAAGGGTGGGGCAAAGGGGATAGGAAAAATGTTTTGACCGGACATTGAGCTTTTCCTGGAAAAACTGCTATAGGGATGAATCCAGGCAGATTTGCCTCAGGGGGGCTCGATCATGCATGTGGAGCAAAATGTGTGGACCGCGCAAGGCGGTTGGAGCGGCAATGGTTCTCCTGCCAAGCTCGTGCTGGCGTTTGGCGCGGGGCGGTTGTTGCGGGACAAGGAAATCATGGACCAAGCCCGGGCCATGTACCCGGACGCCCTGTTCGCGGGCTGCTCCACTTCGGGCGAGATCGTGGGCGATCGGGTCCTGGACGATTCGGTGATCCTGACTGCGGTGGACTTCGAGCACGCCCAAGTCAAGGGCGCGCGCACAACCGTGGCCGGGCCCGGTGAGAGTTTCAGGGCCGGGCAAGAACTGGCCGGTGAACTCGTTGGTGAGGACTTGGCCCATGTGCTCGTGCTTTCGGACGGGTTGCTGGTCAACGGCAGTGAACTGGTCAAGGGCCTCATGAACGTGCTGGGCGAGGGAGGAATCGGCCGGGTCAGCGTGACCGGCGGTTTGGCCGGGGACAGCGACCGCTTTGCCGAGACCGTCACGCTCCTGGACAGCGACGCGGAATCCGGCCTGGTCGTGGCCGTGGGGCTGTATTCCACGAAACTCAAGGTGGGCTACGGCTCCCTGGGCGGCTGGGACCCCTTTGGCCCGGAACGGGTGGTGACGCGCTCCTCGGGCAACGTGCTCTATGAAGTGGACGGCAAGAGCGCGCTGGAATTGTACAAGACCTACCTGGGCAAGCATGCAGAAGGCTTGCCTTCCACTGGATTGCTTTTCCCCCTGAGCCTGCGTCCGGGTGAACGCTACGAAGAACCCGTGGTGCGCACCATCTTGTCGGTGGATGAAGAGAACCAATCAATGACCTTTGCGGGCGACGTGCCCCAGGGCAGCGTGGTCCGCTTTATGAAAGCCAATCTGGACCGGCTGGTGAACGGCGCCATGGACGCGGCTTCGGCCGGGCTCAAGGCTCTGGATGGCCGGGAGCCGGAGTTGGCCCTGCTCATCAGTTGCGTGGGCCGCAAGCTGGTGCTTGGCCAGCGCGTGGAAGAGGAAGTGGAGGGGGTTCGCGAGGTGTTGGGCACAGGCGCGGCGCAAGCCGGGTTTTACTCCTACGGGGAGATTTCGCCCTTTACCGCCTCGGGCAAGTGCAGGCTGCACAACCAGACCATGACCATTACCCTGTTCAGCGAGGAGTAGCCGTGGTCCCCCGCCACAGACTGCTTGAACGCCAGGTGGGCAAGCACCTCAAGCGTATCGAGAAATTGGAGCCTGAACTGGGTGAATTCCTGGAGGCGGTGAACAGCGCCTATTTCCAATCCGACGATGACCGCGCGCTCATGGAGCGCTCCCTGGAGTTGAGCTCCCAGGAGCTGATGCAGGCCAACGCCGAGTTGCGGGCCGTGTTCAGGGCCTTTCCCGACGTGGTCTATCTCTGGGTCGATCCCCGGGGCGAAATAGTGCAGCACTCGGAAGGCGCGGAGCGGATCGCGCCCCTGGCCGGGGAACGGCTGTTGCGAAGCAGTCTGTACGAGGTCCTGGAGCCCGGCTTGGCCGGGCAGTTCCGGGAAATGGTGGACAAGGTCTTGGCCGGGGCCGTGCAGGGCGGCCTGGAGTTCTCTCAAGGCCAGGGCACTGAAGAGGCGTATTACGAGGTGCGCGCGGCCCAGGTGGTGCGGGGCCAAATCATCCTCATCATCCGGGACGTCACGGAGCGCAAGCAAGCCGAGCAGGCGCTGCAAGAGGTGCTCGAGGGCCTGGAGCGGCTGGTGGAGGAGCGCACGGCCAAGCTGCGGGAGAGCGAGGAGACCTTTCGCAAGATCAGCGCCCATGCCCACGACGGGATCATCATGCTCGACAATACGGGCATGGTGTCCTTTTGGAACCAGGCCGCCGAGACCATTTTCGGCTTCAGCTCAGATGAAATCGAAGGCCTTGGCCTGGAGGCCATTTTCGCGGACCCCGAGGCGTGGCGGCTCCACCGCGAGGGGTATGGATCGTTCCAGGCCACGGG
>QZKZ01000368.1 GCA_004796465.1 Desulfovibrio sp. | reverse complement strand
CGATCCCGTTGCAATGGCGGTGATGAGGCACGTGCGGGAGCCCAAGGACTCAATGGTTACGGTCAGGTCCTCAAATGTCTCCAAATGGACCCCGGCTTTTTCACATGTAAACTCTTCTCCATTTATCAGAGACTCCGCCAAGGTTTGCTCGCATTGCCCCAGGGCTGCGGCAATGCCCAACATCTGTGAATCTTCGTTCACAACGTTTTGGATATGGACAAATTGGGGGCCACCAATTTGTCCCATGAGAAAGAGGGGGATAAGTGCGTAGCCCAGGAGCATCCCCAGAACGGCCAAGGTTTTCCCCCGGCGTCCCTTATCCTTGGAGGCGTGGGAAACACCACTGTGTCCAGCCAAAATAGCGGCGACGGCAAGGACCAGGGCCAGCAGAGCGGTAGCCGGGGACGGAGGCCTGCCCAACGCGGAAAGCAGCAGTGGTCCGCCAAAGGCGACCAGCAAGCTCGAGGCGCCAATGATCAGGGCCCAGACAGCAACGTTGCTCATGACAAGGGGCCGCTCCTCATGGCGCATGGCGTCTTTGTATCCCATGGTGTCTTGCCCTAGTTTTGAGTTAAATTGGGATAAAACCAGGGAGCTAGTATGACCAAGTCTTGATGGTCGGCTCTTCCGAGCCTTGGGCAAGGACAGTGATTCGGCAAGCGCCTGGCTCCATTTGCTCGATGGTCACGGTGAATCCTTCAACGGAGTACCACTGCTCAGGGATGATGGCGCAAGTAAACTTTCTTCCCTTCTCGCGCACCCTTGCATGAGTTTCTTGACACACTCGAGTGGCGAATTGCGCCACTTCTTCCTGCATCTCCATCAACTGGTCGGGAGAGGACGCCGGCAAGAGGCTTTCCCCGTTTTGGTCCGCCTCCACCTCTGGATTGACTTGGATCCCTTGATGTCTTGAGTACACATTGTATTCAGAACGAGGGTGGCTTTGGGGAAAGAGCCACCCTAAATTGGGCTGGTTTGGGTAAAAGGTGAGGGCCACGGTTCCCACAAGCAATACGAGAAGATAGGCATTGGCCAGGATAATGCTGAGGATGGCCATGACCGCGCCCCTGTTCTCCGGCCGCCTGAACGAGAGATTGCTTCCGATGAGGCCGGTGATCAGGGCGAGTATGGCCAGACCGGCTCCGGCCATGGGAAACACCCAGGGGGCCGGATTGTGGAATTCGTGGAATTCCCACAGACCAAGGCCGACAGCTAAGGCCAGCCAAGCTGAAATGCCGAGGAGCAGCGACAGGACTGCCGCGTAGTTCGTCTTGGAGGTGTAGTCTTTTATGTACATGGCGGGAGTTGCCTGGGCTTGGTAATCAGGAGATCCACGGGCTTTTGCGGGAAGGGGCTCCAAGAATCCCGGCTGAAAGAGATAGGTGATACCCCGCTGTCGTGGGCATCCGCTTTGGCGAAACACCAGGCGACGTCACGGTCCCCATGGGAGCCGGACATGGCGAGGGCGGCAAGGGGAACGTCTCTGAGATGCTTCTCGTTGGTAGACTGCTCATAATACACATCCGTGCGCATGGTATTGTAGACGAACAGGGCAGGCACGGCCAACAAGGCGATCAAGCCGAACAGCAGGCCTAAGACAGCCCGGTCCAATCCACGCCGCGCATCCGATCCCAGGGTAAGAACAATGCCGATCTGGCCGGTGATCACAGCGGGAATGCCCAGCAAGGGGGCGATAAAAGTGATGATCAGCCAGCCCAGGCCATGGGGGTTGCCAGTGCCGAAATAGACTTGTAGCCCAATGAGGACCGCACCCACACTGATGATGCCCAAGCCGAGCGATCTGGCCGCGACTTTGCAGAGGGGGGGGGCGGTTTGGCTAAATGGTCGCATCATGGTTTCGTTCCGTAGGACATTGCAGCTTTTTTTCGCAATTACTGCCGCGTTAAGGGCTTCCGGGAGTATATCGCCAAACCTCGGTGCTGGGCTGGGACGAGCCTTAGGCAATGGCCGAGATCAAGCAGGAATTGGGGCCGTTTTGGACGATGGTGACGGTCAAGCCGCCGGACGTGCTCAGGTCGGCCTGGGCGTCGGCGCAGGAGAACTCTTCACCGTTGAGCAGAGCTTCGGCCAGAGTTACATCACAGTGGTTCATGGCTTCGGTGATCGCTACCTCTTGGATCGTTCTCTGGGCATTGTCCTGCATTTCCATGATTTCGGGCATTACGATCCCTGGATACAAGAACAGGGTCAGTCCAAGGCAGACATAGCCCATGACGAGACCGTTGACGGCTTTGGGCCTGCCGCTCCGGCCACTACGGGCCGAGGTGTGGGGGATGCCGATGAAACCGATAATGATTGCGCCCAGGGCCAGGGCTCCGCTCAGGAGAGGGACATGCCAGGAAAAAGGCAACCGTAAAACGGAAGACAGGGCGGAGTCTCCAATAGAAATGACCAGGGAGGATATGCCGAGAATGAACGCCAATCCGGCGACACTACTTGGAGGTTTCTGATCATGTTGGGGCATGGAAGTTCTCGTTCTCAAATCAGGGCGAATAATTCCACGGAATCGCGGCAGCGGTAAAAGAGTCATCGGTCATGACCAAGATCATGCACGAGTTGGGCGCGGTATCCACAATGGCGACTTTATCGTCCCACCGAGAAGAGAGGCGGTCTTGGGCATCCTCGCAACGAAATTCCTCGCCATTGCTGAGCGCCTCGGCCATAGCTGATTCGCAAGCCCTGATGGCGTCGGAAAAGGCCCGCTGTTTCATTCGTTCAGGATTGTCCTCCAGGT
>QZKZ01000390.1 GCA_004796465.1 Desulfovibrio sp. | reverse complement strand
GCCTTGCCCCGGCCCGACGAGCTCATGCCCTTGCCCGAGGCCAGCGACCTCTTTCTCTTGCCCGGCAGACGGGCCATGGGCCTGGATCCGGAAACCGGCCGGGTCGAGGTGTTGGACAAGGGCGAAGTGGCCGTGGCCGCCTTTGCCGCGCCCGCGCATACCGCTGCCGGGGTATGCAGCTTCCACTCCGAGGACAATGCGCCCTGCTTGCCGCTGTTTTCCTATTGCGCCGTGGGATTCGACAAGGGGCGATTTTACGTGAACGCCAAAAAGGTGGACCAGGACATCCGCCAGGTGTTTGCCGGCATCCCGCAAAAGAAAATCGACAGGGGCGCGCGCGGATTACTCCACGACCTGCCGGACAACCGGCTGGCCCAACACTTGGCCCACTGCGCCCTGACTTACTGCTGCCCGGCAGCCAAGAACCTGGCCTTGGGCCGCTATGAAGCGCCCTTGCCCACGTCCACGGCCTGCAACGCGGCCTGCGTGGGCTGCATTTCGCACCAGGCTGCCGAGGCCGGGTTCACCCCGCCCCAAGAACGCATCCGCTTCACCCCCACGCCCAAGGAGATCGTGCAGGTCATGCTCCGTCACGGAGCCAGGGAGGACCGGCCCGTGTATTCCTTTGGCCAGGGCTGCGAAGGCGAACCCCTGACCCAAGCCGGGGTCATTGCCGAAGCCGTGGCAAGCTTCCGGGCCAAGGATGGCTCCGGCACCGTGAACATCAACACCAACGGCTCCTTGCCCCTGACCATTCCGGACCTGGCGCGGGCAGGAGTGAACTCCTTGCGCGTGAGCCTGGTAAGCGCGCGCGAGCCGCTGTATACGGCTTACCACCGCCCCAAGAGCTACAGCTTTGGCGATGTGCTGGACTGCATCAAGGCGGCCAAGGCACACAACATGTTCGTATCCCTGAATTTCCTGTATTTTCCTGGAATCGGTGATTGCGAGGAAGAGCTGGAAGCCTTGTCCGGCCTGGTCAACGCCTACAACGTGAACTACATCCAGTTGCGCAACCTGAACATGGACCCCGAATTATTCCTGGACTTAGCCAAGATCGCGCCCGTGGGACCGTCCACGGGATTGGTCAACTTCAGGAAGCGCATCAAGAAGAGCCGCCCCGGCCTGGGCCTGGGCTACTTCAACCCCTTTCTCGACGAGGCGGGCCGCCCCGCGCCCTACCTGCCCACGACCTGAGCTTAAGCGCCCAGGGTGGGGTTAAAGGCCACGTACACAAAAAACACAGCTATGGACGTCAGGGTGTGCAGGGTGAGGGTGTTGTTCACGAAACGACGCTCATCCTCAATGGAGCGCCCGTCCGGAAGTTCCTTGGGCAGGAACAAGGGCACGATAAAAGGCGAGGGCAGGATCAGCATGGTGAAGAACGCGGCCTGGTACGGCGCGGCCAAACCCAGTATCCCGCCCACGAACCACTGGGCCAGGAACCAGCCCAGGGGAACCAGGACCACGGTCCGCAACCCCACGACCAGCAGCACGTCGCCCAGTCCCTTGCGCTCGATCTTGATGCCGTAGCCCACGATGATCAGGATCAGGGGAATGGTCAATCCGGCCAGGAACTTCATGGCCGACCACACCGCGCCCATGACCGGCAAGTCCGGCAACTCCTTGCCCACGCCCAGCAGGTTCAGGGCAATGCCCGCGCACATGCCGATGATCACGGGTGTGGTCACGAACATCTTGAGCACCTTGCCCATGGACCCCGCGCCGTCGCGTTTCATAAGCAGCAGGGGCGCGAACGCGAACCAGATGAAGAACTCGTGGCCCAGGTCGGCGATGGCCAGGTAGCCCACGGCGTCCAGGCCGTAGGCGCTGCCGAACAAGGACACGCCGATCATGCCGAATTCAAAACCGGTCATGAGAAAGGGAAAATAAGGCCGCAAGCCAAACAGCTTTTGCAGGACAAGGCCACCCGCGAGCAGCAGCACACAGAACAGAAAAAAGGCCACAAACAGCCAGATGAACGCGGTTTCGAACTCCACCTGGGAAAAGGTGGTGAACAGCACCGAGGGCAAGGCCAAGGTGATGACAATGGTCTTCAAGTCGTCAATGGCCCGCTCCGACAGCAGGCCGATGCTGCGGACCACAAAACCCAGGCCCAGCAACAAAACAATGGGCAGCACTTGATTCAAGACCGCGACGGATTGGCTCATGGTTTTCCCCCATAAAGTTAAGTACGTATCAGCAACATCCCTTTCCCGCATCATGACGTAAAGACTTGCCGCGCGCAATGGCGGTTAGACATTCTCCTGTCCGGCTGGGCCCACCCCCACCTTTCATATAGCCTGGCCAACACAGTGACTTCCCTTTGAGTAACAATTTTTTGAATAGATTCGCAGCTGTGCCACGAACCATGCGATAGCGCTATCTATATAGTACAAATACTAACCTTTGAAACTCTCTCACAAGACGCTAAGTGGTATTTACAACTCAACCCAATCTCCATTTGACTCCTCCAGCCCAACTGTTGCCTACTATGCAACAAACAATTACATACAGACTTAGTCGTGTTGAAAATAGATACCATTTACACCCACAAACTATTTCCGCAATTGACATTATTCTTAACAACCCGCTAGTGTATGTTTTATAAAGATACATGAAGGAGGGTTCCCATGCTGAAAGACATCCGTATTGGCAACAAATTGCTGATCATTCTTACGTGCAACATCCTGCTTCTGGTAGCACTGGGGGCTCTGGCCGCCTACAGCGCCAACAGTATCAACAACAACTTGGAAGAGGTGTACAGCCGGGACTTGCAAGGCTTGGTCTTTTTGCTTGAGGCGGACCGCGACCTGCACCAGGCGTTCATTGCCGAGCGGACCATGATCTATGCCGAGCCGGGCACTGAGGTCTTTGACGCCCAACTCGAGGACTACACGGCAAACAAAGGGCAAGCCGACACCAGGGTCGGGAAATTCGCGGACACCACCAGCGACCCCGGCCAGCAAGCCCTGGTGGCCGCCTACTTCACGGGCCGCCAAGCCTGGGACGAAATTTCCGAGGACATCGTGGCCCAGCGCCAGGCCGGGGCCGACACCGAAACCCTTGCCGCCCGGTCACTGGGCGATGGTATTACCCGCTTCGACAACATGCGGGAAAATATCAACTTGCTGACGGAAGAATTGCTGGAGCAAGCCGACGCCGCCCATACCGGGGCCACAGAATCCTTCAACAAAATGCTGATCATTCTCATCGCTTTGACCGTGGGCAGCGCCTTGATCGGCGCCCTGTTCACCCTGCTGGTCACGCGCAACATCACCAGGCCCATGGCCAAGCTGGTGGACTTCACCAAGCGGTTGGCCTCGGGTGATTTTCCCCCGGATCTGGGCTTCAAGCGCAGGGACGAGGTGGGCACCCTCAGCAGCGCCTTTGACAACATGAACCATACCCTGCAGGAAAACATGCGGGAAATCGAAGCCAAGACCCAGGAGGCCCACGACAAGGCCGAAGCCGCCGAAGTGGCCATGCGCGACGCCGAGGAGGCCAGGGAAGCGGCTGAGCACGCCAAGCGGGACGGCATGCTTCAGGCTGCGGATCAATTGGAGCAGATCGTGACCCAAGTGGCCTCGGCCTCGGACGAACTCAACAGCCAGATCCAAGAATCGCGCCGGGGATCGCAAGTCCAGCGCGAACGGACCGCCGAGGCGGCCACGGCCATGGAGGAGATGAACGCCACGGTCCTGGAAGTGGCGGGCAACGCCTCCCATGCCGCTGAAAACGCGGATTCGGCCAAACAACAAGCGGTTGAGGGCGGTCAAGTGGTGCAACGCGTGGTGCAGTCCATAGACCAACTCAACACGGAGACCGAACAACTGCACTCGGAGATGAGCGACTTGGGCACCCAGGCCGAGGCCATCGGCCAGATCATGACCGTGATCAGCGACATCGCGGATCAGACCAACCTCCTGGCCCTGAACGCGGCGATCGAGGCGGCCCGCGCGGGCGATGCCGGACGCGGCTTCGCCGTGGTGGCCGATGAAGTGCGCAAGTTGGCGGAAAAAACCATGACCGCCACCCAAGAAGTGGGCAACGCCATCAGCTCCATCCAAAACGGCACCAAAAAAAGCATGTTGTCCATGGACCAGACCGCCAAAGTGGTGGCCAACAGCACCGAGCTCACCGAGGAAGCGGGCAAGTCGCTCAATCAAATTATCGAAATCATCGAAAATACCGCCGACCAGGTGCGCTCCATCGCCACGGCATCGGAAGAGCAGTCAGCCGCTTCCGAGGAAATCAGCAAGGGGTCCGAGGAAATCAACGCCATCGCCTCGGAAACCGAAGAGGCCATGGCCCAATCCGCAGCAGCCATGGAGGACTTGGCCCGGCTCTCGGACCAATTGCGCATGCTCATTGATGAGCTGAAACAGGCCTGATCCCCCCTCCCCTCCAAATATACAGGGCCGGTGCTCCAAGGAGCCCGGCCCTTTGTTCGTCTCAAGGAGGCGGCCTTGTGAACCGCTCTACTCCCCGTCCGATCCGGAATCACCGGAAAAGTCCATGACATCGCCTTCCTCGGCTACTGGCTCGTCACTGAAATCCATGACATCCTCCTCGCCCATGCCAGGCTCCTC
>QZKZ01000192.1 GCA_004796465.1 Desulfovibrio sp. | reverse complement strand
TCCAAGCAGAGGTGCTGGAAGATCTTGACCCACAAGCCGCCCAAACGCTTGAGCCAAGCCGGAGGCCGCACCCTGCCGAATTTATGGCGGGCGAAATCCTCAAGCAAGCGGTAAGTCACGTGGGACAGGAAGCGGGCGAATTCCACCTCGCCGCGATAGGCACGGACGCGGTGCCAGTCGTCGGCTGCCAGTCCCTCCTGCACAAAGAGCAGGGCTTCGTCGGCCAGGTTTTGGTCCACAAAGCGGCGGCGGGCCAAGCGATCCAGCAGATCCCAATGGGCCAGGACGCGCTCTTTCAGGATATGGGGCGAATCAGTGCTCATGGTTGTGTGCTCACAAGATCTGGCTTTGGATGTAGGCCATAGCCCGGGCCAAGTAAACCCGCTTGTGCATAATCAAGACCTTTGCGGAATTGCCCGCTTGCTTCGTTGCTGAAAAAATCCATCGCTGCTGTCTTTATCCGTAAGGCTCGCAAGCGCTCGCCAACGGCCAGGAAGGTCTTCGCTCTTGATTTTTTTCGCGCCTTGTCAGCGAACAATTCTGCAAAGGTCTCCTTTCATGTTGTTTGGAGTTTCCGGAGCGGGTCACATTGACCTGTCCTATCCGTTTGTACCATCCTCAATGTTAGTGTCCTCCACCGTTGAACTTACCCCTAACATTCAGAATGGACTAGTTTTTCCAGGGCAGGTCAACCAAATGAACGATTTTAACGCTCCGAAACGATAGGGTGCGTTTGGTTTAAATCACGCAGGTTTGCTGGTTTTGAAGGGAAGAGGCGGGGTCAGCTACGGCACTCTATGAGCAAGTAGTCTCTTACCTCTTCAACTACTGACCCTGCCCCATAGGTATGACCCAGCGGGTGACGCGGAAGCCCCGGCCGTCGAAGCGCACAATGGCCAAGCCCTGGTTCCACTGGCTGTCCAGGATCGAAACCTGTACCTCGCCACCGGGGGTCATGGAGATGTCCACGGCAAAACGAAAGGGCAGAGGATAAACCGGGGCATTGGGCACCATACGCAGGTAATCCGGGTCACCTGGCTCCGCGATGAATCCCATGTTCTGCCAGAGGGGTGTGAATCCGTTACCGTTCCAGCGGTGCATGTCGAAAAGCCCCGGACTTACGTCGGACTTTGGTTGCATGACAAGCAGTTCAGCCATGCGGTCCCCGTCCAGGTCCGCGATCACGTTGGGTTCGTAAATGCCAAACTCGCAGGCGCAGAAGATGAGCGGTGAGTTACCGTACCTCGGCCCCTGAAAGAGCAAACGACCATCCGAGGAGAACACATCAAGGTGCTGGTTGGAACAGTACAGGCTCGGTTCACAGGTCAGTTGCAGCCGCTCGGGACGTCCGTCCCCGTCCAAGTCCGCGTTGATGTAATGCGAACGCTGTTGGCACGTGTTGACCATGCCCAGTCGATCCGCCGGACCACCGGGTGCCAGGAAGTTCTCGGTGGGCATGATGTAGCGGGCGGACATGAAGCCGTGCACGCCGTCGCGGGTCACCACCTCGGCCCAACTGTCCGCCACGGACAGGACCCGGACCTCATCGCCGGTGTTGAGTACGCCGAGGATGGGCGCGGAAGCATAATTGGCCCCGCCCCACTGACGCAGGTTGTTGCCATCGTCCACCACCATATGGGATTCGCCCGGTGCAAACATGGGAGTGTTGCAATACCCCTGGGCCAGGACCGTTGCGGGAAGAACGCAACAAAAGGCGAAAAGCAATGATGCCAGCCTGAAAGCCATGCAGAATCTCCTTGGGTGATGAGTCAAACAATTCTCTGGGGCAAGGGCTACTCAATTAGTATTGCAGGCTTATCGACTAAGGAAAGCGTGGTCAAGGTCCTGCTCAGAAATCGGTAGATAGCACATCACTAAACGATTCGCTTCCCTCGTGAGGTCAGAGTTCGTGAAGTCCGGTTAACCAGATGAAATCGACTCCATCCCCCCAATATTCCTCATCTCGGCCACGATGCCTCAACACGAACCCCCGACATACCAAACCACCACATACACCCGGAGACCCCATCCCTGCCCTACACACGATACCGTCTCAACCGCACCACCTTCTTCTCTTCCTCCACGTCCTCCTCCCCAATGG
>QZKZ01000393.1 GCA_004796465.1 Desulfovibrio sp. | reverse complement strand
GCTCTCCATCCTGGACGCGCTCAGGCCCGGCGACTACTTTTCCATCACTGCCTTTGGCTCCACGCACAAGTGCTTGTTTCCAGAGCAGCGGCGCGTGGATTTCCCGGACAAGGAGTTTGCCCGCGATTTTGTTCAGGGCCTCAGGGCCAACATGGGGGGTACCGAGTTGTTCCGGGCAATGGACGCGGCATTCGCCCTGAAGTCGCCCCCTGAAATCGCCTCGGAAATGCCGCCGGATGTACTGCTCATTACGGACGGTGAAGTCTGGCAGGAAGATCAGCTTTTGGACCGGGCCGCTGGAGCCGGGCACCGCATCTTCACGGTCGGGGTGGGCTCAGCCGTGTCCGAGTCCCTGGTGCGCGGCCTGGCCGAGCGCACGGGCGGGGCGTGCGAGCTGGTCTCGCCCAAGGAGGACATGGCCCGGCGCATTGTGCGCCACTTCCAGCGCATGCACTTGCCCCGCGCCAAGAACCTGGACATTGCCTGGCCCTCCACACCCCTGGACCAGGCTCCAGCCCAAATCGACGCCATGTATCCCGGCGACACCGTAGTGGTCTTTGCCAGGTTTACCGAGGACGTGCGCGGCAAGGCCGTGCTCACGGCTGATTTTGGCAATGGACGTACCCTGAGCTGCTCTGCGGTATTGGAGCCGCTCGCACCGGAACACGACGCGGGCCTGGCCGAGGCCCTGCCCAGGCTCGCGGCCCGGGAACGCATCCGCGCGGGAATGGGCGCTGAAGACGCCAAGCAGACCGCCCTGGCCTATGACCTGCTCAGCCCCCACACCCACCTGCTCATGATCGACGTGCGCACTGACGGGGACAAGGCCGAGGGCATCCCGGCCCTGCGCAAGGTCACGCACACCCTGGCCGCGGGTTGGGGCGGCGCGGGCGCGGTGAGGCAGCCCATGGCCGCTATGCCCGTGTCCGCCAGAGTGCGTACCAAGGGCTTTTCCTTGGGTGACATGGTTTCGTCCCTGGTGAGCAAGGAGCCCAAGAAGCGTAAGGCCGAGGCATTTTTCGACGGCCTGCCCACGGCGTCCACAGGCGAACTGGCCATGGACAGTGTTGACGATATGGACATGGCCCCTCCCGAGCCCTTTGAGGCCCCGGTCCAGCCTGCCACGCAGGGACTGGCCCTCATGGTGCTGGCGCTCAATGACCGCTACGGGGAGGAACACGCCCATACGGATTTGGGCCTGACCCTGGACGACCTGCGCCAGGCCGGACTGGACCGGGCCATGGCCCAGGCCCTTGAAGAGTTGGTCGCCGAGGGCCACGACGAAAGTTCAGTGGTCGCGGTGCTGCTGCATCTGCTGCTGTCGGACGCCGCGCTCGCGGGCCTGTTCGAACGTCCCTTGAGACGCTTGGTGGCCAAGGCCTACAAGGATGTGTCGTCTGCAGGGGATTTGGAATCGCGCATTGCGTCCCTGCGCCGAGAATAATCCACAGGCAGGGGAGTGGCCCATGGCGCAAGCGTGGGCTGCTCCCTTGCTCTTTTGGAGAAAATGGTTGATCATAGCTTGACCATAGGCCCAATTTTTAGATAATATCTAGAACTCGGTAAAGCCGTTGTGCACCCAGAGCAGATGGGGTCGGTACCATGGTCTGGAAATTGTTGAGGAATATCGCCATTGTCGCGGTGTGCTGCATCATGTTCGCCGCGCCTGAGTCCCACGCCGAAGTCTTTGGCGTGCATCTCGAATCCTTTCGCAGCCCCGAGGCGGCCCACGAATCCTGGTCCGTCCTCAGGGAACGCCATCCCGGAATCTTGGCTGATGCGGGCTACGCCATTGAACGCGCCGACCTGGGGCCGGAGCGGGGCGTCTACTACCGCATCCTGATCGGCCCCTTTGCGGAACGGGGCCGGGCCGACGCCGTGGCCGCCGAGTTCGCGGCCAAGGACGTTTACGCCATGGTCATGAGCTTCACTCCTTACAGCGCAGCAGAGCCCGAACTGGAGCGCGTGGTTGAGGAGCCAACGCCCGAGCCGGAGTTGACGGTGGGGCCAACGCCCGAGCCCGTGGAATCCGATGCCGCGCCCGTGGCGCTGGCATCCGCGCCCGAGCCTGACCCGGAGCCAGCTCTAGATCCCACGCCCGTGGAAAACCCGTCCGAAACATATACCCTGGATTTCGAGCATGAGCGGGAACAGGACTCCGAGGTGGCTGACGCCTACGTCAAGCCCGGTGGCCGGGCCCATCAGGACGTGCCCCAAGAAGAACGTCAAGAAGCGGTCATCTCTGCAGGTCTCAATGCCGGTGATCCTGCCTCCAACCCCGACGAACGTTGGGAGCCCTGCGTCCTGGCCGAGGATCCTGCTGATCCCCAGTATTTTGACGATTCGATTCCTGTCAAGGTCCGCACGGATTTGCAATCGGTCAGCGTGACGACCCGTTTGGCCGACAACATGAGCACCACGGTCCGCGTGACTCCCTCCATTGCTGATTTGGACAGCCAGCCCTCGGGCTCGGTTGAAGCGGGCATGAACGTGAATATCGGTTCGGTCAGCCTCGGCCCCAAGGTGCACTACGACGGCCAGGGCAATGTGGAGCCCTATGCCGGCGTGGGCGTGCACTTCTAAGTTTTTTTCCTGTCCTGGTTTTTCCCCCTAAAGTTTCCCCCCCAACCCGCCGATCAGTATGGGTGACAAGCCCTATTACACCCAGGGAGAGGGGACCATGGAAATCAACAATCCGCTTCGCGACGGCATGTCCGGCTTCATGATGGCTCTTGAGGCCCAAAAAAGCGCCGTGGACAACGTGGCAAAACCCCTGGAGGGGGACGCTCACAAGCAATTGGCCACGCCCAAGGCGGTTGACGACGAAAACAAGGAACTGCCCCAGGCCGTGACCAGCGTGGAAACCACGTTGGACCTCCTTGTGTAGGCATTGCGCTCTGGACATGTAGCCGGGCCCTTCACCCCTTGCCGGGGTGGGGGGCTCTGTATTTGAGAAAGAAAACGCGGCCGGTCCCAAATAGAGACCGGCCGCGTACTGATTGTATAGGCGGTGTCCGGGGTCAGCGCATGAACTGGCGCATGTACTCCTTGAACAGTTCGCTCTGCATCTCTTCCTTGCCCAGGATGTTCATATACTCCGCGTTCTCCAACAACTCCATGAATTCGGAGCGTGAAAGCAGGGGATGATCAACAGCCTCCGACTCCATGCGGTTGGCCAGGGGGCGCATGCGTTCGCGCAACTCTTCTGTGGTGAATCCCTGGACTTTGGCCATATTCAGGGCGATGTCCTCGGGCGGGGGCAGCAACTGGGATTCCAGGACCTGTTTAAATCCCATGGCGTAAGGCGCGAATCCCGAGCGGATATCATCCGAGCCCACCATGTCCGTGAACAGCCCGCCCCCAGCCTGGATCCACTTGAACAGGCACATTCGCGACAAGGGACGGCCCGGCTCCGGTTCGATAAAAACATTGATGGAACAGGCTTGGTAAACATAGGTGTCCACCAGATTCGCCGCGCCGCTCATGGAGCCGGTCAGACCGGAGTAGAAAAAGAGCCACTCCCTGGACTCGCCCACCGGGATGCCCTTCTTGCCCACCGAGGATTCGCCTTGCTGCTTGGAGACCGAGATGAGGATGTCCATGCCCTGGTACGTATACAGGACCAGGAGCCGGTCCATGTTGTAGCGGTAGTAGGCGCCCACGGCCTCGCCCGGAGCGCTCTCCTCGAACTCCACGCCCCGGAACACAATGGGCTCTTCCACGCCGGGCAGTTGGTTCCAGATGCCGTCAAGGGCGGCGCGGGCACTGGCCGGGTCGGACCAGCCTCCCAAGCGCACGGAGTTGGGATAGGCCAGGTAGGTCGGGAGGTTCGGGTTGAAGGCGTAGCGCAGGATATGGGTCAGGGGCGC
>QZKZ01000379.1 GCA_004796465.1 Desulfovibrio sp. | reverse complement strand
CCGGAGCCCTGCTTGAGGGCGGCGGCCTGGAGGCCCGCGAGATCGTTCTCGCCCTGTTGGCGGGCAATGTCCTGTCCTCGCCCATGCGCGCCTTTCGCCATCAGTTCCCGTACTATGCGGGCATTTTCAAGCCGCGCCTGGCCCTGAAGCTCATCGCCTACAACCAGACCCTGCGCGCCTTGAGCATTATCGCCGTGGGCATGGGCTACTTTTTCTTGTCCTGACGCACGGCAGGCAACGCAGCCCGACCTTTCGCATTTTCTTGAATCCGCGTATGACAAGCCATCATTTCACCTTAGCCTGAGAACACTCCATGACGGCATTCACCATCATTGCACCTTTGTTTCTCTTGATCTTGGCCGGGTACGTGGTTCGTCGCACCGGCCTGTTGCCCGAAGCGTTTTGGCCTTATGCGCGCCGGGCCGCCTACTGGGTGTTTTTCCCCGCGCTCATGGTCGCCAACCTGACCTTGGCCCGGTTCGGCGACTTTCCCGTGCTGGTTTTGGCCGGGGCGCTGCTTTCGGGCGTTGCCGCCACTGCCGCCCTGGTGCTGTTCATCGGTACGCGCCTCAACCTGCAGGGACGGTCCATGATCGCGGCCCTGGGCGCGTCCATCCGGCCCAACGTGTACATCGGCGTGGCAGGGGCCATGGTGCTCACCAGCATTGACGGCATCACCTTGGCCTCGGTGATCATCCTGGTCATGCTGCCCCTGGTCGCGGCCCTGGAAGCCCCGGTCTGGGCGCGCTTCGCCCAGGACGACCCCACAGTGGTGCGCCGCGCTCTCAAGGAAATAGTGGTCAACCCCCTGGTCCTTGCCTCGGCTGTGGGTGTGCTGCTCAACCTGGGTTCCGTGTTCCTGCCCACCTGGCTCTTCGGCACCCTGGACTTGGCGGGCAATGCGGCCCTGCCCCTGGGACTCATGGCCCTGGGCGCGTCCTTGACCTTCACCGGCCTGTCCCAGCACTCACGCGTGGTGTTTCTGGCCGTGCCCTTTAAATTGATCATCCTCCCCGGCCTGACCATCCTGGCCTGCCGCCTCTACCATGTTGAACAAGTAGCCACCATCGTGGCCGTGCTCTTCACTGCCGCGCCCGCAGGCCTGCCGCCCCTGGAAGACCTGCGCGAATCCCGCGACCCCTCGGACCCCTTCATCGCCGCAATTAGCCTCGAAACAGTGTTCGCAGCCGCGATTATGCCGCTGTGGTTGGCGGCGTTTAATTAGGAAAGAGTGGGGGGAAAGGGGGAGTCGCTTCTTCCACTTCACTTACGCCTTGAGCCCCAATAAGCCCCCCACTGAAAGGAAAAAGAAAAAGCGGGGCAGCTCAAGAGCTGCCCCGCTTTTTATAATGCGTGTGTTTGATCCTGCTACTTATTGAGTCCCTTTTCCTGCGGGAAGACCGGCAGGTAGCGGTAGGACAGGGACAGGATCAGGAAGCCGTAGGCAATGACCAGGAACGACGGCGCCCACTCCGCCCAGTTGGGCACGTAAACCTGCCATTCGTCAAAGGGCATTACCGGGATGGCCAAGCCTTGCACCGTGAAGACGTAACGGTTGATGGTCACGCCGATGCAGTCGAGGATCGCGGCCAGGTAGAGCACCCAGGCGATGTTGCGCAGTTTGGGCGTGAGCAGCATGATGCAGGGGACCACGCCGCAGATGATGATTTCGGTCCACAGAATCCACAGGCCGAACTCAGCATCGTTGTACATGTCGCTCAGGGTCAGGCCCACGCTGGGCAGGTAACCCGTGATCCACCACCAGGTGTCGATGATCTTGAACACCAGGTAGATGAGCAGCATGGTGCCAGCGATCTTGCCCATAAGGGCCTTGATCTTGAAATCAACGAGCTTGCGGCCGGTGAGCTTCTCCATGAACGTGGCGATGAGCATGGTGAACACAGGGCCGGAAGCCACGGCGGACAGGATGAACAGGAAGAAGGTCCAGGGCCAGATGAAGAAGTGCTCGCGGAAGGCAAAGGGACGGCCGAACAGAACGCCGTACATGCCGCCCAAGGAGCCTTGGTGGAAAAACGACAGGAACGCGCCCATGCCCGCGAACAGCGGCATCACCACGTGGAAGTTGTGGGCGATGTTGTGGATGAGCTTGTTCTTGTTGAGCTGCCGGTTCTCCAGGATGATGGGCACGAATTCAATGGCCAGCACGCCCAGGTAGCAGGAGATGCAGAACATTACTTCCGTGAGCATGGAGTGAACATTGGCGTGCCAGAAACCAAACCAGGATCTCAGTGGCTGTCCAACGTCGAGAGCCAGCACGATCATGGCGCCGGAGTAGCAGATGAAGCCCACAATGACCGCCAAGTTGATGATGTTCTTGAGCGGATCAATGTTGATGATGTACCTGAGCAGGCCTGTGAAGAACGCGCCCGCGCCCAGGGCGATGACGGCCAGATCGAAGGTGATCCACAGGCCGAATCCAAAGTAGTTGTCCAGGCCGGTTACCCCGAGGCCCCAGCCCAGGATGATGAACATGGCGTACAGGCCCCAGAGAATGAAGAGGCCGATAAAGCCGATCCAGGCAAGGAATTTCCAGAATGAACAGCGGGGCAGCCCTTCCGGGAAGAGAGCTTGGTCTATCATGGTAATCTCCCCTTAGTGGTGCGCTTGGGTTGCTTCCATAGCGGAATGGTTGCCTTGCTTGCGCACCCACTCCCGGCGGCTCACGTAGTAGACCTGGGGCGCGGTACCCAGTTCCTCGAGCAGGCGGAAGGCGTTCGGGTTGCGCGTCACCAAGGGACCGTGGCCCTCGCCGTGGTGCGCCGTGGGACCGTCGCCGCCCATGTCCAGGTACTCGGACACGGCTTCGGCATCCTGCTCGCCCCAGAGGATCTTGTAGACTTGATGCTCGGGATCCTTGAGGTCGCCAAAGGTGATGGCGCCGTTGGGGCAAGTTTCAGTGCATGCGGTGATGTACTCGCCGTCGGGCAGGTGGATGGTCTCCAGGGGCGTGTAGTTGCCCTGGGCCCTGGCCCGGTCCTTGGCTTCCATGAGGCGGTGGTGGCAAAAGGAGCACTTTTCCACCACGCCGCGGGGCCGGACAGACACGTCCGGAGACAGGGTCTTGTCCATGCCTTCGGGCCAATGGGGATCGTACCAGTTGAAGTAGCGCGCGTGGTAGGGGCAAGAAGCCATGCAATACCGGCAACCAAAGCAGCGGGGGTAGATCTGGCTGACGATACCGCCGTCTTCGTTTTTGTCCGTGGCGATGGCCGGGCAGACCGAGACGCAGGAAGGCACGCCGCAGTGCTGGCAAGGACGGGGCAAGTATGCCACGTCGTGGTGCGGGAAGCTCTCGCCGTTGGTCAGTTGGTAAACCAGCATCCAGGTATTGGTACGCAGCTTGTTGGAGGCGTCCGTAGTGATGCGGACGTTGTTTTCGGCCTGACATGCGACCATGCACGCGCCGCAGCCCGTGCACTTGTCTATGTCAACGACCATACCCCATACGGTGTTGAATTTCTTAATCTTTGCAGACATTGATCAGCATCCCCTTTGTTAGGCGATTGTGACCTGAGCCGCGGTGTACACGGCCACACCGGTCTCATTGTCGACCAAGGGGGTCAGTAGCTTGGCCACGTTGTCGCCCTTGCCCTCGGTGTATTCATCGGTGTTGGTATGGCCCAGGCCCAGAGGCGCGGCTACCACGCCGTTCATCACACCCTCGAAGAGGTGCACGCGAACTTGGCAGCTGCCCTGGTCGTTGGCCAGGGTGATCAGGTCTCCTTCCCCAAGGCCCGCGTCCGAAGCGGTCGCGCTGTTCATCTGCACGAACATGTAATTGCTGTCCAGCTCGGTGTCGCGGATAGTCTTGAGGTTGAAGGGCGGGCAGGGAACATAGTCAGTGCCCATATTGAGCTTGGCCATGGGGGCCAGGGTCAGGCCGGATGCGCCGGGCAGGGCGGCCACGGCCGCTTCCACTACTTTGGGATCAAAGGCGGGGGCGGCTGCGGAAGCAGCAGCGCTCGGGGAGCCCAGAGCGGACTTGCGGCCGTTAAACTCAGCGCCTGCCAAGGAGGCCTTGGCCTTGAGCACGTCCATGAAGCTCTCGAAACCCAGGTCCATGTCCAGCTTGGCGGCCAGGGCGAGCATCACGTCCGGAGCGCTCACGGCGTTGGCCACGATGGGCTCGATAACCGGAGCGTTCACCGCGTAGAAAGGCTCGGCTACGCCAAAGGGGTTGGCCACGTCGTCGGCGCGTTCCAGGGCCATGGGCACGGGAATCACCAGGTCGGCCATGTGCGCGGTCTCATCAAAGAAGGAGGTGAAGCAGACCACCACGGTG
>QZKZ01000141.1 GCA_004796465.1 Desulfovibrio sp. | reverse complement strand
GATGCGGCCTGGTCAAAACGTGCGGCTTGGTCCAGGACATATTCGCGCTCAGCCGGATCATCAGCCGTGGCCAAGTGGGACGCGACCATGACCGGCTCGACCCCACTCAAACCCGCCAGGATTTCCACGACCTTGGCCGCCTCATCCACTCCAAAGCCCAGCCGCCCCATGCCTGTGTCGAATTTGATCACTACCCGGGCAGGTATACTGAGCTTGTTCGCCGCCTCATCAAGACGGTGCAATTGGTCCCATGAATAGACCAAGGGAAAGAGCCCATGGCGAACCACCAATTCCTCGTCCCCAATATTGACCGGGCCTAAAAGACAAAAGATGCTGCACGTGCACCCATTTTCACGTAAGGTCACGGCTTCGCTCACAGCGCCCACGGCCAGGGACTCGGCATTGGCCTCGCACTCCGCGATCGGGTCCACCAAGGCCTTGGCCACCCGGAGCAGGCCGTGGCCATAAGCGTCGGACTTGACCACAGGCACGGCGCTGCCGCCAATGGCCTGCAACAGGTCGTAATTTTGCCTGATTCGCGCGGTGTGAATCCGCACTTCAAGGAGGTTGTAATCAATGGTCATGGATGAACCGTGTACTCCCGCGAAATACTTGTCTTGACTCCCTATCCAGCTCTTGGGTATCAGTTGCGGAATTCATTGCGTCCCGGTCGCCTGCCAATAGCAGGCAAGGCCGACACCCTCAACCCAAAAAGGACCTCGCCATGACACCCCCGGCATGGAAGGCCGTGACCCATACATGTCCCCGCGCCATTGGCCTTGTCTTCTGCCTGTGCCTTGCCGCGGCCCTGACGGCAGGCATGGTCTCGCCAACCCTGGCCCAAGAGTTTGAGCTGCCCCAGGAATTGGACGAAAACGCGCCGTGGCTCATTGAGGCGGACAAGCTCGTGGGACTGCACGACGCCCAGGTGGTGGAAGCTGAGGGGAACGTGGTCCTGCGCCAAGGCCCCAACTATTTGCAGGCTGACTTTGCCCGCTATTACCGCGACACCCAGTGGGTATATTTGGAAGGCAACGTTCGCGCGGGCCTGGGCGGCGATGAAATCGAGGCGGAATCCGCGGAGTTCGACCTGGCCAACAAGGTGGGCTGGCTTACCAACGGCCGCATCTTCCTGGTGGACCCGCACATCTATTTTACGGGCGAGACCATCCATAAGAGCTTCGGCGACACCTATTCCTTTGAAAACGCCTATGTCACGGCCTGCGATTCCTGTCCGGCAGCTTGGTCCTTTTCCGCTGACGAAGGCGAGGTGACCATTGACGGATACGCCGAGCTCAGGGGCACCAGCTTCAACATCCTGGGCCAGCCCGTGGCCTACTTGCCGTACATGATCATGCCCGCCAAGACCACACGCCAAAGCGGCCTGCTTTTTCCGGAGCTTGGCTACACCAAGCACCTCGGCTTTTTCATGAACCTGCCGATCTACGTGGTCATTGACGAAGAAAACGACATCACCTTTTATGAATACGTCATGAGCCAACGCGGCTTCATGCAGGGCGTGGAATACCGCAACCAGCTCAGCCTGGAGACCCGGTCCCTGATCCGCTTTGACTACATTTTCGACCAAGAGATCGCCCGCGAGGAACGCCAGGAGAACTCGCCGCTCAACCGCGACGGCCTGGTGCGCTCCAACCACAGCCGCTATTGGCTGCGCGGCATGGTGGACGCTGACCTGCCCGCCGAGTGGAAGCTCAAGCTCAACCTGGACTTTACCTCGGACCAGAATTACCTCCGCGAATTCAACGCGGGTTTGTCCGGTTTCAACCGCTCCAAGAACGAGTTCCTGGATGAATTCAGCCGGACCATCGCGGAAAACGACCAGAACCGTACCAGTGAATTGCTCTTGACCCGCGATTTCGGGTTTTTCGCCGTGGCCGGATCCATTGAATGGAACCAGAGCACGGCGCACGGCCACGGCAATGAGACCCCGGAGCGCGATCCTTCCTTGCAGCGGGTGCCTGAGCTGACCGCGTACCTGTTCCAAGACCGCATTCCCGGCATCGAAAACTTCCCCTTGGAACTCGCGGCCGAGGCCCAGTATACCTATTTCTGGCGCCAATACGGCACCCGGGGCCACAGGATGGATCTCACGCCGACCCTGTCCATGCCCCTGGTCTGCGAATACGGCTCGATCATCCCCACGGTGATCTGGCGCAACACCCTCTGGGACGTGGATGACTTCAAGACCACCACCGTGGCCGAAGGTGACGACAATATCGCGGATCGCAGCCTGCCCATGTTCGATGTGGAAGCATTTACCGAACTGTACCGGGTCTGGGACCTGGGCCTGGACGAGCCCTTCCCCCTGACCATGGACAGCGTGGGCAACAGCCGCACCGCCGCGATCAAGCACGCGATCCAGCCACGCATTGAATATTCAGGCGTTCCCCATGTAGAACAGCGGGACATGCCCTATTTCGACGATATGGACCGCATCGAGGAACAGCAGGAGCTGACCTACTCCCTGACCAACGTGATCACCGCCCGCGAGGAAACCGTGGTCATGGGCACGGATGAAGACGGCTCAGCCACTCCGGCCCTGGAAGTGGGCTACGAAGATGTGGTCCGCCTCACCCTGGAACAGAGCTACGACTTCAACGAAGCCACCCGCGAGGATTCGCGGCAGTACGACCGCCGCCCCCTTTCGGATATCCGCGCCGAAGTGACCATCCACTACGACGAGTACCTGAGCCTGACGAGCAGGACCTGGTACTCGGTGTACGAACACCTGATCACCGAGCACGAGCACACCCTGCGTGCGGAAGTCCCGGACATGGTTGGCGCGCAAGTGAGCTTCGACTTCCAGCACGACATCGACGAATTCAAGCGCCAGAACCGCCAAGCCATCTCGATCCTGCGCACCCAGGCTTGGGTGCACCTGCTCTACGGGCTGTCCCTTGACCTGCAATGGGATTACGACATGTCCAACGAGGTGGAACTGAACCGGGGTCTGGGCGTCAACTTCCAACACCAGTGCTTTGATGTGCACTTCAACTACAGCCGCTCGGGCCTGGACGAACGTTTTGAGGCCTGGGTCAACCTGGTGGGCTTCAATCTTTTTTAGCCCGGCCACTTCCATGTCCTTCAGGGCGTCTTTCTCCGCAACACCTCGGGGCAAGACGCCCTTTTCTTTTCCTGGCCCGTCCTTGCCGCCACCAACAATGTAGGGAGCCGACCATGGACCACGACCACTCGCGTATTCTGGACATCGTCCGCAACAACCTCGACACGGCCCTGAAAGAGACAGGTCCCTGGTTCCTGGGCAACATGCCTGCCTACTACTACCGCACCCACTCGGACGAGGAACAGGTCCGCCACCTGCACGCCCTGGTCTCTGCCCAGGGCGTGGACCAGCGGCAAACCCTGACTCTGGCCGACGACAAGAACCGGCGTGTCACCTACATCTCAACCAGCGGAACCACCCAGGACCTGGTCAAGGCCCTGGAAGGCCACGCAAAAGCCACGCTTGAAGCGGCCCGGCTCTATACGAGCCAAGACGGCAAGCTGCGCCTCGATACTTTCGTGCTTGCCCCCCAGGAACGCGCCGATCCCAACAGCCCGGAATTCGCCCAGGCTCTGGCCTCAATCCGCGAACACGGCTTGGTGTTCCCCACCAGTCCGGCGGACAGCCCCCTGGAGTGGGAAGACGGCTTGTCCCAGCTGTTGTCCGGCGCCAACCGCGATTACGTGGATAAATTCGAACCGGAACGGGTGGCCCGGCACTTTGCCTTGACCAAGAAACTGGTGGACCACGAATCCGTGCTCATGACCCTGGACGAATTGGACCACGACAATGAGAGCCGGATCATGCTCGGCATGAGCGACCCACCGCCCACGGGCCTCCTGCTGGAAGCCGTACGCATCCTGGCCCGCAAAAATCTGATCTTGCATCGGGGCTATGCTGACTTGTTCCAGTTCCCGGACGGTGGACGCACGGCTATCCTGAGTTTTTACGCCTGCCACAACGGGATTCCCGTGCGCAGTGACTCGGAGCTTTGGCGCGAACTCCAGGAGGAACTCAAACTCATCAAGTGGCACGCGCCGCACGGCCTGGAGGCGTTCGCCGACGACAACGGCTGGCCCCTGAAGCGGGTCATGCTGCTCATGGCCGCTGCCGAGTTCGCCCACCAGTTCCTGATCAAGGACAACATGTGGGCCTACACCTCGGAAAACATCGTGGAAGAGTTGCTTGATCACCGGGAGCAGACCGAGGCCTGCATCGCCTTTTTCGAGGCCCGCTTCGACCCCGCGTTTGCCGACCGGGACAAACGTGCGGCCCAGGCCGAGCAGACAGCCCAAGCCGCAGTGGAGTGCATTGACAACGACATTGCCCGCCACACCTTGGAATGGTTCCTGCGCTTTTTCCGTCATACCCTGCGCACCAACTACTATCTCGACGACATCCATGGTTTGGGTTTCCGGCTGGACCCCGCCTTTTTGGACCTGGCCGAGGGCGAAGAGCGCCCTTACGGCGTGTTCTTTTTCCATGGGCCGGGCACACAGGGTTTTCATGTCCGGTACCGGGAAATGGCCCGGGGCGGCGTGCGCGTGGTGGCCACCAGGACCCAAGAGCAGTTCGAGATGGAGTCCAACCGCTTGTACGACGAGGTCACGGCCTTGGCCCGGGCCCAGCAGTTCAAGAACAAGGACATCCCAGAAGGCGGGGCCAAGGCCGTGCTCCTGCTCGGCCCCAACGCGGACATCCGGCTCTGCGTCAAATCCATGGCCGACTCCCTGCTCGACCTGGTCCTGCCCGGAGAAAACAGCCACACCATGGACGGCGTGATTGACTACCTGGGCAAGGAGGAAGTCATTTACCTTGGCCCGGACGAAAACATCATCCCCGAGGACATCACCTGGATCGTACAGCGCTCGGCCAAGCGCGGCTACAAGTGGCCCTCGGCAATCATGAGTTCCAAGCCCCGCGCCGGGATCAACCACAAGGAATACGGCGTGACCAGCCTGGGCGTGATCGTGTTTGCCCATGAAATCCTGAGGGCCCTGGACATTGATCCCCATAACAAACCTTTCACGGTCAAGATGACCGGCGGCCCCAAGGGCGACGTGGCAGGCAACGCGGTCAAGCTTTTCCATGAAAAGTACGGGGACAACGCGCGCATCCTGGCCATGTCCGACGGCCACGGCGCTGCCCACGACCCGGACGGCTTAAATCATGAAGAGCTGCTGCGGCTCATGCGCGAGGAGCTGTCCATCAGTTCCTTCAGCCCGGACAAAATCAAGCACAAAGACGGTTTTGTGGTCGCCACCAATACTCCCGAGGGTGTGCGCATCCGCAACTCCCTGCACAATACAGTGAAGGCGGACCTGTTCCTGCCCGCGGGCGGCAGGCCGGACACCATCAATGGAGCCAACTGGCGGGATTTCCTTGACTCGGAGAGCAAACCCACGGCCCGGGCCGTGGTCGAGGGCGCCAACCTGTTCCTGACCCAAGAGGCGCGAGACCGCTTGGAGGAACTCGACGTGCTCGTGGTGCATGGGTCCAGCGCCAACAAGACCGGTGTGATTGGTTCTTCTTATGAGATCCTGGGCGGCCTGGTCATGAGCGAGGACGAATTCCTGGCCATCAAGGATGACTATGTGTCCCAGGTCTTGGACATCCTGGGCCAACGCGCTCGGGACGAGGCCCGGCTCATGTTGCGGGAATACAAACGCTGCGCCAAGTGCCGTCCTCTCACCGCCCTGTCCCTGGATTTGTCCCTGGAGATCAACACGCTCTCCGACGCCCTGTACTCGTGCCTGGTGGCCCAGTCCCCGGACCTGGCCAGGGATGAAACTTTGGCAGGCCTGCTCATGAGCTACTGCCCGCCCATTCTCGTGGAAAACTATGGCGAGCGCATCCTCACCCGCGTGCCGCCCCGGCATCTCTACGCGCTCATCGCGTCCTTCGCTGCCTCGCGCATGGTGTACGCCGAGGGCATGGGCTGGCTGACCCGCATGGCCGAGATGCAGGACCTGGAGACCGTGGTCCGCGCCTACGTGGGCCAGGAAAAGCTCTTGGCCGAATACATGCAAGTGCTCGATGGCAGCGACATCGCCCACCGCGACCACATTGCCCGGCTTTTGGGCAGCGCAGGGCGCAAGTTGCTTACTAATGAGGCTTTGGGGTTGGAGTGAGGGGGACAACAAGAAACACTGATGAATACCATGAGTAACTTTTAGTAAATGCAGTATGCTTTTTTCAACCAATAAAAGCCTCTCCGTCTTTTTCACAGACTATTATCTGGATTAGCACGAAGAGCTTTTGACACATGCTTTAGCATGAGTTATCATGCTATATAAAATGCTAACTTTTCAGACAGGAAGTAAATACCCCCATGGGTGCCGCGCCTAAACACGATATAACCTATTTTGATCCAAACACATTTGGAGAAGAGGGCTACTCATTGATTGGCCCTTTGCTCCTCTTTTATGACAAGGTTGTATTATACGGCCCCTCGGGCATGTTAATAGAAAAATCATACCACAATAACGCTAGTAATACTTCACTAACTCCAAGAGAATTTGTTGACTTCGTATTAAAGGGATACATTATCCCTCTAGGTTTTCAGACTTTCTTTGACAGCAATGCAAGGAATAATCTATATCTCCCTGAGGTGAAAATCACTACTGACTTTGATAAAGATTTAACCAAATCTTCATCAGCTATTGGAAAAAAAAGAAAAGAGGTGCCCAATACGTTCAAGATAGAGACTGCTCCCTATCTAGCTAAGGAAATTATTGACAGCAACTTAATACTCCGTAATAGTTTAGCGGCAACAATTAACGATGAAAATAAGCTCCCTCAAAGATACAAAGATCTCAAAGAAAACGCAGATAGCATTCCACCTCAACTT
>QZKZ01000053.1 GCA_004796465.1 Desulfovibrio sp. | reverse complement strand
TTATGCAGTTCACGGACCGGGTATTCCTGGCCCACTACTCCCTGGACGCCATTGCCGCGTCCCAACCTGCTGGCGTGGCCAACTTCCTGCTCATCGCCTTTTTTTTCGGCACAGTGGGCTATGTATCGGTCTTCGTGGCTCAGTATACGGGATCAGGCCAACACAACCGCGTGGGCGCGGCTTTGTGGCAAGGTATCTGGTTTGCCCTGTTCAGTGTCGTATGTCTGGCGCTGCTATCCCTTATCGCCCGCCCTGTCTTTACTGCTGCGGGACACCCCCCAACAGTCACGGAACTGGAGATCGACTATTTCCGCATCCTGCAGTACGGCTCCGGCTTGGCCGTGCTGGAGACCGGGCTGTCCTCGTTCTACTCGGGTAGGGGCCTGACCCGCACCATCATGCTCGTGAACATGTTCGGCGCGGGAATCAATATTCCGCTGGATTATTGCCTGATCAACGGCGTCTGGATATTTCCAAAACTGGGCATCCAGGGCGCGGCCCTGGCTACGGTAACGGCCTGGGGCGTGATAGCGGGCTCTTACTTGCTGCTCATCTTTCGCCGCAACAACGAGTCGTGCTTTGGCGTACGTAGCGGCTGGAAGATCGACAAGCAGCTCTTTGGCCGCCTCATGCGATTCGGCCTGCCCGGGGGCGTGCACTTCTTCTTGGACATCTTGGCCGTAACCCTGTTTCTGTTCTTGGTGGGCCGCATCGGCGTGCAGGAGCTGGCCGCCACGAACATGGTCTTTTCCATTTATTTATTATCCTTATTGCCCATGATCGGGATGTCCATCGCCACATCAACGCTGGTGGGCCAAGCCATGGGCGGGCAAAGGCCGGACAGGGCCAAGGTGGCAGTACACAGCGCCATGCATTTGACCATGGTATACATGATCGTGGTCGCGGTGATCTTTCTCGTGCTGCCCGAGACCATTTTAAGCCTGTTCCGCACCAAGGGCATGGACCCCGCCCAATTCGACGCCATTCGCGGCATGGGCGTGATCATGCTGCGTTTTGTGGCGGCCTACTCCATCTTCGACGCCCTGGCGATCACCTTTTTCGGTGCGCTTAAGGGTGCGGGCGACACCCAATTCCTCATGTGGGGCATGGGCTTTTTAGCGCTCATCATGCTTGCGCTGCCCGTGTACATTTGCGTTGAAGTCCTGGGAGGCGGCGTGATGACCGCATGGTCTCTTTTCACCTTCTACATTTTCATGTTAGCCCTAGTCATGGGCTGGCGGTATTACTCGGGCAAGTGGCAATCCATCCGCGTTATTGAGCAGGATCCGGCTGATCCCGGCAAGGCCGGGCCTTCAAACGACGGCTGCGTCAACAATCCCGGCCCGGCCTAATCCCGTTAGGACTGTTCCCCCGCAAGCAAGGAGGCCCCATGAGCGTGATCATCGACATGTCCATCTACCCCATGGACAAGGGCGAACACTTGAGTCCTTATGTGGCCCGCGCGGTCAAAATCATCGAACAAAGCGGCCTGGACTACGTGTTCGGCCCCATGTCCACGGCCATTGAAGGCGAGTGGGACGAGGTCATGGCTGTTGTGGACCAGTGCATGCGCGAGCTCTCCAAGGACTGCGACAGGGTGCTCCTGGCGCTCAGGGCCGACAACCGCAAGGGCAGGACCAAGGGCCTTTCCGACAAGATCACCTCGGTGCGTGAACACATGGAAGGGAACGACTGACCATGCCGAAGTCCCGCTTACAGGGGATCGACCTGGGCCTGTACCTAGTCACGGACCGCCCTCTGTGCAGGGGCGGGGACCTGGAAGTCGTGGTGCGCCGAGCCGTCTCGGGCGGGGCCACCGTGGTCCAGCTCAGGGAAAAGCAGGCCTCGACCCGCGAGTTCGTGGACCTGGCCCGCCGCCTCAAGGCCATGCTTGATCCCTTGCGTATTCCCCTGATCATAAACGACAGAATCGATGTGGCGCTTGCTTCGGGCGCGGCCGGGGCGCACGTGGGCCAATCCGACATGCGGCCCGAGGACGCCCGCCGCCTCCTGGGCCCTGACGCCATCCTCGGCCTGTCCGTGGAGAACAGGGACCAGGCCAGTGAGGCTGAATCCCCGGCAATGCAAGGAATAGTGGACTACTTGGGCGTGGGGCCAATCCTGCCCACGGCCACCAAGACCGACACCAGCGAGCCTTGGGGCGTTGACGGTTTCGCGGCCTTGGCCAAGACTTCGGCACTGCCCTTGGTGGCCATCGGGTCGGTGAATCTTTCCAACGCCACCGAGCTCATCCGGTCCGGAGCAGCAGGGATCGCCGTTGTCTCGGCCATCGTGGCCGCCGACGACCCGGAGCAAGCAGCCAAGGACTTGGCCCATGCCGTGGCCCAGGGACGCGGCGACTAATCCCTCCGGCATGCAACTTGCTCTAACGCCCCAGACGCGCATCCCTTACGACATACCTGGAGGAATCACGCCATGGAGCGCCTTTTTTCCATTTTTACCTATATCTTGGCTACTGTCATCACCACGACGTTTCTGCTTGCGGCAACCACAGGCCCGGCTAGGGCCGAGCAATGGGACTCGCTCATTGAGCAGCTCGTGAGCGACGGCCTGGACAGGACCCATGTGGAAGCCTTGTTCTCCCGGCCCGAGGCCCAGTTTGACCCTTCGTCCATGGGCCATAAAATGCTCAGGCTGTTTCGGATCAAATACGGCTCCTGCGTGGTGCGCGAGCTGCAAGCCAATCTTTTGGCCCTGGGTTACGACCCCGGCCCGGTGGACGGATTCTCAGGATTTCGCACGCGTTGGGCCATCAGCCAGTTCCAGCGGCTCCACGGCCTGCCCGTGGATGGCAAGCCCAGCAATGCCGTGCGTACGGTTCTGGCGAATTCTCCCCAACGCGCCCCCGAGGGGCTGTTACCCCCGGAAAAGCCCGAGACTTCGCCACCGCCCACGGTATACCCTTCCGTGTTCACGCCCAGCCGTTTGGCTGAAGCCCAAGCCTTTTTCCTGGAAAACCAAGCTCTTCTCGCGGAAATCGAGACTGATTACGGCATCCCCAAGGAAATTGCCGTGGCCCTGCTCACGGTGGAAACCCGCTTGGGAACCTTTTTGGGCCGCAAGAACGCCTTTATTACCCTGGCCTCCATGGCGGCCTGTTCCGAGTTGAGCCAGATCATGCCGCATATGGACGGGGAGCAGCCCGACGCGGCCCAACGCCAGTGGATGCTCACGCGCATGGGGCAAAAAGCGGAATGGGCCTACCGGGAACTCAAGGCGCTCATCCGCCATTGTGAACAGAACGGCCTCGATCCCCTGGCCGTGCCCGGGTCTGTCTATGGCGCAGTGGGCATCTGCCAGTTCATGCCGACAAGCGCTCTGGAATGGGGTGTTGACGGAGACGCGGACGGCGCGGTGAACCTCTTTGTCCTGGCCGACGCCTTGCATTCCATGGCCAACTACCTCTGCGACCATGGCTGGGAAGGCGATACCAGCACCGAGTCGGCCCAACGCCAGGCGCTCTACAGCTACAACCACAGCCATACCTACGTGAACACCATCATGGCCCTGGCCGCCCATCTCAAGGCCAACGGCTCCAACTCCTGACACAGACCGCAACATATTGCGGAAAAACAACGCGCCGCCTTGCCCAATGGGCCAAGCGGCGCGTTTACTTGTTTTATGAAAAGTGGCTTACAGACTGGCCGCCACCTTCTTGATCAGCCTGAGCAACTGATGGGTGAACCCCGCTTCATTGTCGTACCAGATGAGCAGCTTCAGGAGGCGATCATCAATGACATTGGTGGTCAAGCCGTCGACAACGCCGCCATAGGTGGAGCCCATGTAATCGCAAGACACCAGGGGTACCTCGGTGTAGCCCAAGTTGTCCTTGAGCGGGCCTTCTGAGGCCGCCTTGATCGCGGCATTGACCTCTTCGGCAGAGACATCCTTTTCCATCTCACAGACCAGGTCCACGAGGGACACGTTGGGTGTGGGCACACGGATGGCCATGCCGTCCAGCTTGCCCTTGAGGGCCGGGATGACTTGGGTCACGGCCTTGGCCGCGCCCGTGGTGGTCGGGATCATGGACACGGCGGCGGCGCGGGCCCGGCGCAGGTCCTTGTGCGAGCCATCCAGGATGCGCTGGCTCATGGTGTAGGAGTGCACCGTGGTCATCAGGCCACGTTTGATGCCGAAAGTCTCGTGCAGGACCTTGGCGGCCGGAGCCAAGCAGTTGGTGGTGCAGGACGCGTTGGAAATGACGTGGTGTTCGGCCGGATTATAGTCCTGATCATTGACGCCCATGACCGTGGTGAAGTCCACGTTCTTGCCGGGCGCGCTGATGATGGATTTTTTCGCGCCCTTGTCCAGGTGCACGGCCAGGCCGTCGCGATCCTTGACAGCGCCCGTGGTCTCCACGGCAATGTCCACACCCAGATCGCCCCAGGTCCACTCGCCGATCTTGTTGCGCGTGACCGTGACCTGCTTGCCCTTGACTGTGAAGCCCTGGTCGTTGTCCTGGACGTCTCCGTCAAAGGTGCCGTGGCACGAATCATATTTAAGCAGGTGCGCGAGGGAATAGTTGTCCGCGCGGGCATTGACCACCGCCACCTCAAGGTCGGTCTCGTCCGCCACGAGCCGGGTCAAATAACGGCCAATGCGGCCGAATCCATTAATGCCGAGTTTCACTGCCATTGCCGTCTCCTCTAAGGTTATCGTTTACCACCGCCCCTTGCTGCCGAGCGTGGTCATAAATTCCTGAATGCAGGCCTTGGCCCCTTGTTCCCCGCCCGCGTCAAAGGCGGCTTCCACTTGCAGGGTCACGTCCACGCGGCACACACCCATGTGCGCGGCGCGGCGAATCCAGTTCTCCAGTCCGTCACCATGTCCCTGAGACGCCATTTCGGGGTCGGCCACGGCCAAGGGAAAGGCGATGAGCCGGTTGGCCAGGGCATAGAGCTCGTCAATATCCAGGGGAGAACCGCCGGGATCGACAGCTATGGCGTTGCAGCCGCAGTTGCGGGCAAAAGCGGCTCCAGCGTCAGGGTCGTGGTCCATGGCGTCCCAGCCCAGGCCCGCTTCTGCCCAGAGTCCAGCCTCTTGGGCCGCAGATACTGCCGTGGTAGTCTCTTCCAGGTTCAGGGCGCGGTCCGGCCCCACATGGGAGATGGACAGGGAACCAAACCCCTGTTCCACAAGGGCAAAGGGGTCGCCCCCATTGTTGCCCAGGCAGTGCAGGGCCACGGGAGACTGGGCCTGTTCGCACAATTCCCGCAACTGGGCGAGGAAGTCCTCGGGAGCTTGAGCCAGAGCGCCAATGAGTATGGGCGCCTGCTCCTCCAGGGCCGCGGCCAGGACGACCCGGGCCAAGTCCAAAGAACCCGGGGCCACAGTGACCACACCGTACCCCGCGATGGTGGCGATCTCCAGAATATCCCGTGCCGGAACCAGGGCCATTGGCTCTCCTTGTGTTGGACGCGCTGCTCAACTGACTGCGCGAGGGTGATGCAATACGCAACGTGGAAAAAGCATCCGCAACTATACCAGAACAGTGACAGTGTATAGGCGCGGCCCCAAGGGCTGTCAATGGAATCCGGACAGGTGTCCGCACGCACTACCCCAGGGTTTTCCCCAGGATATCCAGCGCCTCGCGGTTGGTGAAGTCAAAACGAAGGGGCGTGAGCGTGACGTGCCCTTTCCACAGGAAATCCCGGTCCGTACCTTCGCTGACCTTGTCGCCGGGAATCACGCCGGTGAGCCAATAATAGGGATGGCCCCGGGGATCATGACGCTCCTCGAACCAATCCTCGTACATGGCCCGGGTGTGGGGGCAGCATTTGAGTTCCTTGGTCTGCTCCATGGGCAGGTCCGGATAATTGAGGTTCATGACCGAACGCTGGGGCAAATCCTGCCATGGAATCCTGTCAATGAGGCTGACCGCGTGCCGGGCCTGTTCAATGAGATTGACCGGCGCGAATCCGTCGTAGGACACGGCCAACCCGCGCACGCCCATGAGTGCTGCTTCCGTGGCCGCGCCCACCGTGCCGGAATAAATGATGTCCACGCCCACATTGGCCCCGGCATTGATGCCCGAGACCACCAGATCGGGCAGGGGGTCCATGAAGGTGGTCAGGGCCAGCTTGACGCAGTCGGCCGGGGTGCCGGACACGCCGCGCCCTTCAAAGGAGTTCTCCTTGAACTCCTTGACCCGGAGCGGCATGGCAATGGTCACGGCGTGGCCCACGGCGGATTGCTCGGTAACAGGCGCATACACGGACACGTCGTGCCCTGCCTCTTTCAAGGCCGTATACAAGGCTCGCAAACCAACAGCCTGGATTCCGTCGTCATTGCTCAGCAGGATTCTCATGGCGTCTCAAAGGGTTAGAGGTGGGAGACCTTGCCCTGGCTCACAAGCCGCGCCTGGACATGAACCAGCCATCCACATTGACAATGGGAGCTGATCCCGGCACTTTTATTTGAACGCCAGTTGTTGACCGGCGAGCCATACCCGATCCAACGAGGTTCCGCAATACCGTGCCTTATTCCGACGAATCCCCATCTTCCCCCATGCCCGGCAAAACCCGCTTTATCAGTGAACTGACTCCGGGTTTGGGCGACATGGAAGACATTTTTCTCCTGGTGCGCGCCACCCAAGGCAAGGCCCGCAATGGGCCTTTCTGGACCCTGACCCTACAGGACTCGTCAGGACAAGTGGACGCCAAGCTGTGGAGTCCGCTCAGCCAGTCCTTCAGTTCCTTCACTCCTGGCCAGGTGGTCCTGGTCCGGGGCCGCACCGGAGCCTACCAGGATCGGCTGCAAATCACCATTGACGGGCTGCGCATCCTGAACACCGAGTCACCCGGCCCCAACGACCCGCGCGTGGACATGGACCAGTTGACCATGACCAGCGAGGTGCCGCCGGAAAACCTGCTGGCCAAACTCAAAACTTTGTTGCGCGAAGGTTTGGTCTACCCGCCCTGGCGCAAGTTGGCCGAATCGGCGCTCAACGACCCCGTGATCAGCGAAGCCATGCTTTCGGCCCCCGGCGGCAAGGCCATCCACCACGCCTATCGCGGCGGTCTGTTGGAACATACCTTGTCCGTGTGCCAAATGAGCCGTCATGTGTGCGAGCACTATCCCCAATTGGACAGCCAGATTCTGCTTGTGGCCGGGGCTTTCCATGATCTGGGCAAGGCCTTTGAACTTGTCAGCGAACCCGCGCCGGACTACACGGACCAAGGTCGACTCCTCGGGCACATCCCCTTGGGCCTGGAAGTGCTTCAGCCCTACTTGGAAGAATGTGGCGCAGACCCCGAGCTTATCCTGCATTTCAAACACATCCTCCTCTCCCATCACGGAGAGTACGAATACGGCTCGCCCAAGCGGCCCAAGACCGCCGAGGCCATGATCCTGCACTACCTCGACAACATGGACGCCAAGCTCAACCAAATCGCGTCCATCTTCGAGGACGCCGGGGACTCGGACGAGCCTCTATGGTCGCCTTACCAGACGACGCTGCAACGTTTCCTGTACAAGCCCAAGCCCACGCCCGACGGCAACGGCAAGGCCACAACCGCCAAGAAAAAGGACAACGGCCAGTGTTCATTACCTTTGAAGGCATAGAAGGCTCGGGCAAGTCCACACAGATTACCAAGCTGGCCGAACATTTGCGCACTCAAGGCAAAGGTGTGGCAACGACATTCGAGCCGGGCGGACACGCCTTGGGCAAAGCGCTCAGGGCCATGCTCCTGGACCCGGCCAACAAGGACCTTTCGCCCCGGGCCGAACTGTTCCTGTATCTAGCGGACCGCGCCCAGCACCTGGCCCAGGTGGTGCGGCCAGCCCTCAACGAAGACATCGTGGTGCTCTGCGACCGGTTCGCGGACTCGACCACGGCCTACCAGGGCTATGGCCGGGGCGTGGACCTCGGTGAGCTGCGCGCGGTCAACGCCATGGCTGTGGATGGATTATGGCCGGACCTGACCCTGCTCCTGGACTTGCCGCCCGATGTGGGGTTGAAGCGGGCCTTTTCCCGCAACATCGCGGACGGCACCGCAGCCACCGAGGGCCGCTTCGAGGCGGAGTCCCTGGCCTTCCACACCCGGGTACGCGAGGGCTACCTGGCTCTGGCCGCGCTCAATAAGGACAGATTTCGCATTGTGGACGCGTCCCGGCCTCCGGACGAGGTGTTCGGGGATGTGCGGTTGATAGTGGATAAATATCTGGCAGGCTAGTCTTTTCCCATTTCCGCGAATATCTTGCCGAGCACCTGGCTCACCTTTTTTCGCGTTCTCCGCTCGGGTTCAGATACCTTGCTCCGCGCCTTGCTGTTGCGATCCTTGAGCGCTTGGGCCAAGTTGCCCACGGGACTGCGTGAGCGCTTCTTGGGTTGGGGTTCCCATTGCCAGCCCGGGCCGCTGAACTCCTCGGCCTCTTTGTCAGGTTGGTCCTGGGTTGTTTCGTCTTCCCAGGCGCTCACGACATCCCCTGGTTGCCGGATGTGTTTGCTCATCTTCTCATCCTTACTGATTGCATATTGAGGAGACGCCCCTTGCTTCAGGCGCACGCATGACATATCACACCAACTCGAAAAAACCTCAAGCCGTGAAGGAGAGTCCATATGAGCCATCTTGCCGTGAACCGCGACCTGTGCGCACAAGACAACATCTGCGTGGAAGAATGCCCCATGGGTCTGATTACAGCCGACTCCGAGGGATATCCGCAACCTATTGAGGGTGCGGCTCACATGTGTACCCTTTGCGGCCATTGCATGGCCTCGTGCCCGCATCAAGCCCTGTCTGTTGGAGGCGTGGCTCCCGAGTCCCTGACCCAGGTCCACAAGGATCTGGCTGTGAACACGGACCAAGCCGTGCAGTTCTTGGCCTCGCGCCGCTCCGTACGCGCCTACAAAAAAGCTCCCTTGGAGCAGGAACTCATTGAACAGGTCCTGAACGTGACGCGCTGGTCGCCCACGGGCCTCAACCGCCAGCCCGTGCAGTGGCTGGTGTACAATGGCCGCGACAGAGTCAGCCGCTTGGCTGGAATCACCGCGGATTTCCTGCGGGGCAACGAGTTTTTCAGTGGATTGGCCCAAGCTTGGGACGCCGGGCAGGACAGAATATTGCGGGGCGCGCCCGCCGTGGTCATTGCCCACGCTCCTGCCGAGAACAACATCTATTCCGTGGACTGCGTGTCCGCCATGACCTACCTTGACCTGGCGGCCAAGGCCCACGGTCTGGGCGCGTGCTGGGCCGGGCTGCTGATGATGGCGGCCGGAGGGTTTCCAGCCATGCAAGCGGAGTTGAACCTGCCCCAGGGAAATGCCGTGTTCGCGGCCATGATGCTGGGGCGGCCCAAGTTCGCCTACCACGCCATCCCCCAGCGCAAACCCCTTGCCGTGGAATGGCGCTAGATTTCAGATAACGGGCCGGATGCTGTTCCGGCCCGCTGTTTTCGCCTCGTAGAGCGCGGAATCCGCTGCGTTGAGCAGTTGTTCCTGGCCGCGCGGCCCATTGCCGGGCCGGTCCCCTGCCATGCCGATGGACACCGTGACTTGGCCGTGTTCAGGGGACGCCCTGTGTTCGATTCCCTGCTCAGCGATTTTGCGCTGTATTTCCTGGGCAATATGGTACGCGCCTTCAGCGTCGGTATCCGGCAGGACCACCACGAACTCCTCGCCGCCGTAACGGGCCATGAAATCCCCAGGACGCTTGAGGGCCTTGCCGATGGCCTCGGCCACCACCTGCAAGCACTCATCGCCTTGCAAGTGCCCGTATGAGTCGTTGTACAGCTTGAAGTAGTCGATATCGATCATGAGCACGTGCAGTTGACGGCCTTCCCTGCGCGCCCTGTCCCATTCCTTGGCGTAC
>QZKZ01000068.1 GCA_004796465.1 Desulfovibrio sp. | reverse complement strand
GGTCTGGGCGGTCTCGTAGTTGCGGGCGCGGAATTCCTGCAGGGCTTGGTTGTACAGGGCCTGGGCCGGATCGGTCGCGGCCTCTGCCGGAGGAGGCTCAGCGCCGTAGAGTTCCACAGCCTCGTCCGGGGTAATGCCCGAGTCCGGGGGCGGCGGAGTCAGGGCCGCGTATTCGTCGTCATAGGACGGGGCCAGGCTGTCCGGCGGGGGCGCGGAAAAACGCTGGTCCAATTCGTTCATGCGGCCCTCCACCTGGGTCAGCCGGGAGCGAAGCTGCTCCATCTCGGCCCAATTGTCGGCCATGTTGGGCTGCATGGTGCCGAGTTGCTGTTCCAGGGCGGCTACGCGGTTCTGAAGGGCGTAGAAATCATCGTCCTTGACGCAGGAAGCCAGGGGCAACACCAGTATGAGGAGAATGAGGATTTTTTTCATGACAACTCCTGATTGTTGACAATGAATCGTCTCCAGAGGCCGGAAAACGCGAGAGGGGTTTCTGGGCGGCAAGGCCGACGGTCCATGCGTCCGGCTCGGAGATTACTCTGGGGACCGGTCTTGGGAAGCTGTGACATCTTCAAGCTTTTTACCCCGCTTCATGCCGAAGATCAAATAGATGAGGCCGCCGATTACCGGCAAAAACACGGCCACGCCGACCCAAATCAACCTTTCGTGGGGCGGATTGAACAAGCGGTTAAAGGCGTGCCAAATGGCCCACAAGTTGATCATTTGGGGCAGGAGCAGCACAAGGGCGTAAAGGCCCATCTGCCAGGCAGGCATGTCGGCCAGGTTAATGGTCATCAGTCGTCTCCTTGGGCATGCGGAAATATGCCAGGATAAGGGCTGCGGCGCCGACGGAAATGCCGGTGTCAGCCACGTTGAAAGCGGGCCAGTGGTTCGAGCCCAGGTAAAAATCAAGAAAATCAACAACCTCGCCGGTGCGCACGCGGTCTACTAGATTGCCCACGGCTCCGCCCAGCACCGAACCAAAGCCGAGAAGCAGCAGCAGACTGGCCTTGTGCGTCAGCCGGACCAAGTAAATGATCAGCACAACAGCCAAACAGGACAGGCCCACGAACAGCCACCTGCGCCATTCGCCGTCCTGGTCGGCCAGGAAGCTGAAGGCAGCGCCTGTATTGAGCACGTGCACCAGGTTGAAAAAGCCGTCAATAACCACCCGGCCCCCACCCAAGGGCAGGGCCTGGGTGATGATGTATTTGGTGACCTGGTCCAAGACCACGATCACGGCGGCCAAGGGCAGGACAATGCGGAAGCGGCGGCCCATGTGTTCTCCGGTTTAGGGGTTACCCGTCGGCCAAGGCTATGACCTCTGTGCAACGGGGGCACAGCTCGGGGTGGTCGGGGTTTTGCCCCAGGGTCTCGTAGTATACCCAGCAGCGCTGGCATTTGTCGCCTTGGGCTTTGCCCACGGAAATTTTGAGCGTTTCCAGCTCTTCGCCTGCAACAGCGCCCTCGGGCGCGTCCGCCAAGTCCGCCAGGGCCACGCCCGAGACAATGAAGATCTCCCTGAGCCCGCCCGGCGTGTCCAGGCCGATCTCTTCCAGCATGGGGCGAAGCTTGCTGTCCGCGTACAGGGTGATGTGGGTGTCCAAGGAATGGCCCACGTCGCCTGCCTTACGCAGGGGTTCGATGGCCCGGGTCACTTCGGTGCGCACCGCGAGCAAGGTCTCCCATGTCTCCCGTTCCTCCCGGCTCAGGCAGGGCAAGTCCTTGCCGTCCGTGGACAGGGTGAACACGGACACGCCCTCGGGCTTGAGCGGCTCGGGAATGTGCGAAAAGGCCTCTTCCGCAGTAAAGCTCATGATTGGGGCCATGTTCTTGATCAGCACCAGCAGGATGTGGTGCAGCGCGGTCTGGGCCGAGCGGCGTTCCAAGGAATCCGTGGCCGAGACATAGAGCCGGTCCTTGAGGATATCCAAGTACAGGGAGGACAGCTCCGTGATGCACAGGTTGTGCAGGGTGTGAAAGACCTTGTGGAACTCAAAGTCCACGTAGGCCTGCTGCATGCGCTCATGGGCCCGGGTGGCCAGGTCCATGCCCAAGCGGTCCAGGGGCAGCATGTCCTGGAAGGGAACCGCCTTGTCCGGGGAAAAGTCGCTGATATTGCCCATGATGAAGCGGCAGGTGTTGCGGATGCGTCGGTAGGCGTCCACGAGCCGGTCCAGGATTTCGTCGGAAATGCGCACATCTTCCTGGTAGTCCACGGAAGCCACCCACATGCGCAGGATTTCGGCACCGTATTTGTCGATGATTTCCTGGGGCGCGATCACGTTGCCCACGGACTTGGACATTTTTTTGCCTTCCCCGTCCACCACATAGCCGTGGGTGAGCACGGTGCGATAGGGCGGTACGCCGCGGGTGCCCATGGACGCGAGCAAGGAGCTGTGGAACCAGCCCCGGTGCTGGTCCGAGCCTTCGAGGTACAGGTCTGCGGGAAAGCCGCATTCCTCGCGCTGTTCCACCACGGCGGCAAAGCTGGTGCCCGAGTCGAACCACACGTCCAGGATGTCGGTCTCCTTTTCCCAGGTAGAACCGCCGCACTCCGAACAGGTCAGGCCTTGGGGCACGATCTTGTCCAGGTCCGTGTCAAACCAGTAGTCGCAGCCCGTGGGGTACTTTTCGAATTGCTCCACCACGGACGTGATCCAGTCCGCGTCATGATAGGCGTGGCCGCAGTCCTTGCAAAGCAGGGCCAGGATGGGCACGCCCCACATGCGCTGGCGCGAGATGCACCAGTCCGGGCGGTTCTCGATCATGCTGAAGATACGCTCGCGGCCCCAGGCCGGCACCCAGGCCACGTCGTTGTTGATGGCGGAGAGCGCTTTCTTGCGCAGATCATTGGCCGCCATGGTGATGAACCACTGGGTGGTGGCGCGAAAAATGACCGGCTCCTTGCAGCGCCAGCAGTGAGGATAGGAGTGGGACATCTTTTCCTGGGCCAGGAGGTTGCCCTTTTCCTTGATCACTTCGATAACCTGGGGATTGGCCTCCCACACGGTCTTGCCCGCGAATGGCTCGGCAGTGGCCAGGAAGCGGCCCTCGTCATTGAGCGGCGACATGATCTCCAGGCCGTATTTGAGGCCGGTCTCGTAGTCCTCGCGGCCGTGGCCAGGCGCGGTATGCACGCAGCCCGTGCCCGAGTCCAGGGTCACATAGTCGGCCAGGACCAGCTTCGATTCCCTGTCGTAGAAGGGGTGGCGAGCCGAAAGATTTTCGAGGATTTCGCCCTTGAATGTGACCAGCTTTTCCACCGAGTCCCAGCCGAACTTTTCTTGGCAGGCCTGGGCCAGGTATTCGGCCAGGATATAAAACTCGCCTTCATGTTTGAGCAGCACGTAATCAAACTCGGGATGCACGGCCACGCCCATGTTGGACGGGATGGTCCAGGGCGTGGTGGTCCAGATCACGATGAAGGTCTTGGCCGGGTCGGCCTGGGGCAGGACCTTGGCCAGGTCCGGATCCGTAAAGGGAAAGCGCACAAAGATCGAGGGCGAGGTGTGGTCGTGGTACTCCACCTCAGCCTCGGCCAGGGCGGTTTGGCAAGACAAGCACCAGTAGATGGGCTTTTTGGAGCGCGCCACGGACCCGGAAGCCATGAAGTTGCCCAGCTCCCGCGCCGTGGCCGCCTCATAGGAGGGGTGCATGGTCAGGTAGGGCTGGTCCCACTCGCCAAGCACACCCAAGCGTTTGAACTCCTTGCGCTGGATGGCCAAGTATTTTTCCGCATAGGAGCGGCACCGCTTGCGGATGGCCGTGGGGGGCAAAGAGTCCTTTTTTTCGCCCAGTTCCTTTTCCACCTTGTGTTCAATGGGCAGGCCGT
>QZKZ01000143.1 GCA_004796465.1 Desulfovibrio sp. | reverse complement strand
CTCGATCTCGGCCTCGCTCTTGCCGGAAATGGTGGGCACCAAGGCTTCCAAATCATACTGGATGTTGCCGTGGTTCTGATTGGTGGGAATCACGCAGTCCGCATGGGCGATGCGGCCCTTGTCGTCGTACTCGTAAGCATGGAACAGGATGCCGCGCGGCACCTCCACGGCGCCCACGCCCTTGCCCGCGCAGGGCTTGATCTTGGGGTAGGGCTCCTGCTTGAGGCCGGTTTCGAGCAGTCCGTCCACGAGCATGATCGAGTCTTCCACAGAGTGCACCACTTCCACGAGCTGGGCCAGGTTGTTGTGGTAGGGGTTGGTGGACGGCGCGGGCAAGCCCACCATCTTGGCGGTCTTCTTGGCCAGGGGGTGCAGCAGGTCCGAGTTCAGGTTGAACCGGGCCAATGCGCCGACCATGTACGAGACCGTGGTGTTCTTGGTCCACTTGGCCGTGGACTGGGGCACCATGTATTCGTTGGTGATGTCCTTGTAGAACCTGGCGGGACGCCGCTTGTCCTTGGTGGAGCCGATCTCGCCCCAGTACAGGGCGTATTCGGCAGGAGAGACCAGGCCCACGTATTCGGTGTCCCTTGTGAACTTGGGCAGCTTGTCCCCGACCGCGGCGAACAGTTCGGCAGCTGCGGTCAGGCCGGGAATGGACTCCTCAAAGCGCTTTTTGAGGTCAAGGAGTTCCTCTTCCGTGGGGATCTTGGCCATGCCGCCGGGAATCAGGCGCTGGGGGTGCGTGGTGCGGCCGCAGATCGCGCCGCTGAACTCGTTGGCCAAGCGGTGCAGGGCCACGAGGTTGGTCAGCTCCTTGGGATGGGACGTGGCCAGGGGCACCACCGAAGGCGCATCCAAGAGGTCGGGCAGGACCAGATAGCCCAGGTGCAGGAGATGGCTTTGTAGATTCTCGGCGTGCAGGCCCAGCTTGCGCAGGGTGATGGTCTGGTCCGAGGGCCGGATGGACATGGCGTCTTCCGTGGCTTGCAGCGAAGCCAACTGGTGACCGATGGAACAGATGCCGCAGATGCGCGAGGTGATCTGATGGATGTCTTCCCAGCGCCTGCCCAGGACCATGGCCTCGAAAAAGCGGGGGGCCTCGGGCACTTCCCATTTACAAGTATGCACCTTGCCCTTGGCGTCGATCTCGACCACGATGTTGCCGTGGCCCTCGACCCGGGTCAGGTGATGGACATTAACGTTCTTGGCCGATGATTTTGCTTCGGCCTTGGATTTGCTTGCTTGTTCCTTGGCGCTCATGCGTCACCTCGTCCTTGTTACAATGCGTGTAGCGTCACAATGCGTGTAGCAGCGGCGCTACAGCGTGGCTTGGGAAAAGCCCAGGTACATCCTGAGCAGGTCCTGGACTTCCTCGCGGGTAAAGCCCGCTCTATCCTGCATGGCGTATCGCGCCGCATCCAGGTTGGCGTGGGGGGCAAGGCCCCGGCAGCCCCAGCAGTGCGCGCCCTCGGTGATGCAGCAGGCGTTGCAGCCCGCCCGGGTCACGATGCCCAGGCACATGCGGCCCATATCGTAGCGGCAGATGTTGCCCGCGATCTTGCATTCCACGCACACCGGGTAGTCCGCGATCCAGGGCGTGCGGCCCAGGAGCAGCTCCTTGACGATGCGTACGAATTCGCCCCGGTCAATGGGGCAGCCGTGCACCTCGGCGTCCACCTTGACCACGGCGGACACGGGCCGGGCCGCATAGGTCGGGTACCAGCGCGCTTTGTCGCCGTAAACGTGTTCCCGGTACACGGACTCGGGCATGTGGTTCTTCATGCAGTTGATGCCGCCGATGCTGGCGCACGCGCCCAGGGCGACCAGGAGTTTGGATTTGTCGCGAATCTCCTTGACCCGCGGTTCGTCCTCTGGGCGGGTAATGGAGCCCTCCACAAAGGAGATGTCGTAGGGGCCGCCTGTGTCGCCGGTGTGGACTTCACGGAACGCGGCGATATCAATGTGCCCGAGCAGGTCCAGCAGGGCCTCTTCCAGGTTGGCGATCTGAAGTTGGTCCCCTTCGCAGCCGGCAAAGTCGAAAAACGCGATTTTCGGTTTCTTGGCCATGGTATATCCTTATTAAGTAATGCCCGCGTTGGGTGTGTCTAGATGGCCTCGGAAAGGGGCGCGATGTCGTCGTATTTGAACACCGGGCCTTCCACGCAGGCGCTCAAGCCGTTGATCTGGCAGTGGCCGCACTTGCCCAAGCCGCACTTCATCCTGCGCTCCAGGGACACGTAGATGTGCTTGGAAGGGATGCCCTTGTCCATGCACGGGCCAATGCAGAAGCGGTACATGATCGGCGGCCCGACCATGGCCACGAAGGTGTTTTGGGGATTGATCTCCACCTTGGGGAACAGGGTGGTGATCACGCCCACGTTTCCCTTCCAGTTCTTGTCCGGCACGTCCACGGTCTCATGGATCTCCATGTCCGTGCGCTCCTTGAGCTGGGCCAGCCGGTCCACGAAAATGCGTTCCTTGGGATTGCGCGTGCCCAGGAGCACGATGATCCGTCCGTATTCGTCGCGGTGCTTGAGCTGGTAGCGGAGCAGGCTGCGCAAGGGGATGTAGCCCAGGCCACCGGCCACGAAGAGCGTGTCCTTGCCCATGAACTTTTGCACCGGGAAGTAGGAGCCGTAAGGGCCGCGGATGCCGACCTTGGTCCCTTCCTTGAGGTCGTGCAGGGCGTTGGTCACGGTGCCGGTCTTGCGCACGGCCAGTTCAAAACGCGCGTTGCCCGCCTCGGGCGCGGAACTGACCGAGAAGGGCGCTTCACCGATGCCGTAAATGGAGAGCATGATGAATTGGCCGGGCTTGTGCGCCAAGGCCTTGCCATTGTCCTGCTCGAACTCGAAAAGCGAGACCAGGTCCGACAGCTTTTCCTTTTTCACCAGGGTGGCCGGCCGGGGAGCATAGGTGGAGAAGTTGTTTTTAGGACTCATGGTTGTCCGCCTCCCAGAGATCGTTGAAAACCGCCATGGGGTTGGCGATGCCCGTGGTGCAGGCGTTCACGCACCTGCCGCAGCCCACGCAGCCCAACTCCCCGATTTTGTCGAAAATGTATTTGCCCTTGCGAAAGTAGCGGTGGCGGTAGCGGTCCCGGGCCTCGGGCCGGAAGTTGTGGTCCCCGGCCACCAGGGCGAACGAAGGCAGCATGCAGCCGTCCCATTCACGAAAACGGCGGCCGCCCTTGAGGTCCAGATCCGCTTCCTCGCGTACGTCAAAGCAGTAGCAGGTGGGGCAGACCATGACGCAGGAACCGCAGGACAAGCAGTGGCGGGCCTTGTTCCGCCACAAGGGCGAATCCCAGTGCCGGGACATGAGCTTGGGCGTCTGTTTCCAGGGAAAGGATATGCCGTTTTTGTCCGCCTTGGCCCGGATCGCGGCCTTCTTGCGCTTGGCTGCCTCGCGTTCGGGCAGGGTGGAGCGGGGCAGTTCCCCTCGCGCCAGGAGAAGTTCCTCGCCCTTGGGCGAGAGCACTTCCACGTAAAAGGACGAGGGGCTGATGCGGGTGAAGTACATGTCAAAGCCGATGTCCACGCTGTCCGCGCCCACGCTGGACCAAAAGGCCAGGTCCGAGACGTGCTCCGGGGTCAGGGCCACGAGTACCGTGGCTTCGCGGCGCTTGCGGTAATTCACGTCCGCGGTGCCCTGGTCCATGAGCTGGTCCAACTGGTTGATGGCCTTGACGTCGTAGGGATGTACCCCGAACAGGAGCTGGAGCGGCGCTTCCATGACCGGCTCGGCCGTACTCGCGGCCAAGTCGAAACGGAGAAGATCTTCGCGCGGGGGGAGGAAGAAGCGTTTCAGGGAGTTGTAGGCAACGTCGTAATCCCAGGCGATTTCAGCGCTAGGCCGCCAAGGAGAAAAATTCACGAATCCATCCACGTCACGTACCGGTACGTGGACATCGTACTCCTTGGCCCACAGTTCGAGGAGCGGGGGGATGTGCTCCATGGAAACCGTGTAGGCGGTCATGGGTTCCTCCGGGTTCGGGTTCAGAGAACGAGGGTGATACTGTCCCAATGCGGCTTATTTTCCAGCCGCAGCTCCCAGCCAACTGGAAGCGGCATGAAATCTACGTCAGGCCTGGGAGAAGATTGGCACCTGTTGTAGTACGCACTTGGCCCTGTGGCAATACTTTTTTCATTTTGTGAAGAAACTCACATAATTACTTTGGCAACGTTTGCGATAAAAGCCCGCATAAAGAGTGTCTGTTTTTCGACTCCATCAGGAGCCTGGGAGCTCCATGTGGTCCCGCACCAATTCCATGAACCGTGACAGCAAGGGAGAACACCATCTGTCCTTGTGCCGGATCATGATCACGGAGGTTTCGTTGGGTTCGCCGGTCCAGGCCGGGTTGCTCAGGTCCCCGGAGTCGAGCAGGCCGCGAATGGTCCGGGGCGGCAGCAAGGCAATGCCCACGCCTCGCAGCAAAGTACGGATCAGGCCTTGGAAGCTGGCAAAAACAAGGATTTTGGGGACGGCATCATGTTCATCGAGCGACCGCTCGAATTCGCGGCGGTAGCTTCAGTCCGTTCGGCACATGAGCACGGTCTGCCCATGCAGGTCACTCGGTGAGATGGAGTCCAACTCGGCAAAAGGGTGGGAGGGGGGCAAGGCAAGCGCCAGGGGTTCCGTGCGCAAGAATTCAACAGTGACGTCGTGACGTTTGACAATGGCGGTGAGGAGAAAGGCGAGGTCAATGCGGCCTGATCGCAATTCCTCGGGCAGGGTCATGTCGTCGCAATTGATCAGGTTCAGTTGGACATTGGGGTGCTCGGCATGGAAGCGGGCTACGATCTCAGGTAAAAAGTGGACCGCCAGGGTTTCGGGCACGCGGATGGTCAGGCTGCCCTGCCCGCCATGACCCCCTGCCACTTCGCAGCGGACCGCCTCGGTCATTTCCAGCATGCGCCTGGCGTGCTCCTTGAGCCGCATTCCCGCTTCAGTGAGCTTTACGGTGCGGCCCAAGCGGTCGAAAAGCTTGACGCCCAAGTGATCCTCCAGGTCCCGGATCTGGGCCGACACCGAGGACTGGGCCAAGTTCAGCTCTTGGGCCGCTTGGGTGAAGTTGAGCAGCCGGGCCACGGCCAGGAATGTCTTGAGCCATCTCAGTTCCATGGTCTTTCCTTGGAAGAGCCGGGCATCGCCTGAGGCGATGGCAGCCATTGCAATAAATCGTTGGACTCGATTGATTGCAATGCTTAATCGGAATCTAAGATTAAATCAACACAAGGAGGTCATTTATGTTCATGATGACGGATACTACAAAGGAAGTGGCTGTAAACAGATCCGGGGACTTGTTCGGCCCGGAACGCCACTGCGCCGAGGCAGTGGCGGTGGCGGTGCTTGAAGCCCTGGACCGGGAATCCCAACAAGCCGCAGCCCATGCGACCCCTTTTGGCGGCGGATTCGGCAGGACTTTTTGCGAGGCCTGTGGAGCCCTGTCCGGAGGACTGATCGCCATTGGCCATCTCCATGGCAGGCTCGACCCCGGCGGAGACTGGGACCTTCCCGCAGAACTGGCTGCGGAATTGCGCCACCGCTTTGTCAAGGAATTCGGTGCTGTTCAGTGCTCGGTGTTGCGGGAACGCTTTGGCCAGGAAGCACAAATGGACGAGTGCCGCAAGCTGGTCATGGGCACTACCCAACTCCTGCTGGAAATCCTGGGCAAGGAGAGCAGCGGCGAGAACGCCATGGATTGTGACCGCGCGGCGTGCAGTTGCGGTAGCTGAGCCTTTCCACCTCAGCTTTTTGGGCGGTGTTGCCCCGAGCCCGGCGCAGCGCCGCCCAAAAAAGACTTCCCACTGATCGCCCAATGCCTTAATAGGGCGCGGGCCTTGATTGTTAATTATTTGATTTATAATGACTATTTAAAGATGTGCATCGCCTTTGTAGCACATTTGTAGCACAAGATCTGCTCCCGTATTATGGGGAAGTTGGTTGGAAACGGTGGGCTTCTTTTTCATCAAGAATCCCGCGGGGGTAAATCCCGGTGGGTTTGTTTATGTTTAAGCCACTGAATTGGATTTAGCTCGATTTGATTCACTCCAGCCCCTTCAAGGCAAGCGCGAAAGGGTAGGGCGTGAATGTACGTCCTTGGTAGCGTATCATTTGAAGCTTTCCTGAGGTGTGCTTCCACTAATCCGTAACCTCCTGATATCGTCGCCTTGATGTGGAGTTTCAAACCTCCAGCCCCTTTAACCCCATTCATGGGGTTGATAGACAACCAGTTTATATCATTGGGTTACTCGGGGTCTGTCACGACAAAATCGGGCAGTTCTCAGGTGTTTTGTCGTGACTTTTGTCGTGACACGGAAATGGGCAGGTTGCAAATTTTCTCCCGTCTGATACCATTCCCAACACTAGCCGGTATCCCCGTGCCGTGAAACGGCACGCGCACTTTCCTCTTTCGCCGCACCAAATACCAAGGAGGCCCACATGTGGTCGTCCCCTTTCTGGAAACGCCAGGTTTTCTGCCTGACGGTCTTTGCCGTTGCCCTGCTGTGTTGCGCCGCCACGCCCCTTGAGTCCGATTCCCGGGACTACATGCTGCACACCTGCCCTGGCGGCGACTATCATCAATTCGAAACCAGCTCCTTTGATGGATGGCTGGAGTGCCGCCGGGCCTGCATGGCCGATCCCCAATGT
>QZKZ01000059.1 GCA_004796465.1 Desulfovibrio sp. | reverse complement strand
CCTGGCCATCTTATTCAGCGCCGTGATCATCGGCTACCTCTTCACCCGCTCCATATCCCGTCCCCTCACCCGGCTGACCGAGTACGCCAAGCGCGTGGCAGCCCATGATTTTTCCCAGCCCATTGACATTACATCGCGCGATGAAGTCGGCACTTTGGCCCAAGCCATGAACTCCATGGCCCATGACCTGGCCCAGCTCATCTCCGGCCTGGAACGCTCGGTTGAGGACGCCACCGGCGAGTTGCAGGAGACCCTGACCTATGTGTCGGCCATCCTGGCCAATATGGCCAACGGCGTCCTGGTCACGGATTCCTCGGGCCGTATCATGCGTTTTAACCCCGCCTTCTTGGAGATGGTCCAGTACAAGGAGCAGGAGGTCATGGGCCGAAACAGCCTGGACATGTTCGGCCTGGACATGATGGCGCTGGCCGGAAGGAGAAACTTGGCCGCGCCCCTCAGAGGCGTGGTCGGGGTGGGCCATGACGCGTGGTTGGGCACCCAGGGGTTCGAGGAAATGGAAGAGGGCGCCAATTGCGTGCTGGCCCAGAACCTGACCGTGGAAACCCGGGCCAAGCGCAGGGACGGGGAGGTCTTTCCCGTGGACTTGTCCATCGCGGTGGTCAGCTTGCGCGGCGCGCCTCACGCCATCGGCATCATGCGCGATATCACCGAACGCAAGCTCCTGGAGCAGGAGCAGCGCCAAGCCAAGGAAACCCTGGAGCGCATGGTGGAGGAACGCACCAGAGAACTCAAGGCTGCCGAGGCCAACTATCGCTCCATCTTTGAAAACGCGGTGGAAGGCATTTTCCAGACAACGCCCGAAGGAACGTACATCAGCGCCAACCCTGCCCTGGCCAGGATATACGGCTACAGCAATCCCGAAGAGCTGATGCGGGAACTCACGGACATCAGTGAACAGCTCTATGTGGACAAGGGGCGGCGCGAGGCGTTTTTGCGGATCATGGAGGATGCCGGGGAAGTGACCAACTTCGAGTCCAGGGTCCGGCGCAAGGACGGCAAGACTATCTGGATCGCGGAAAACGCCAGGCGGGTCTGTGATGAATCCGGCGAGATCCTCTACTACGAGGGCTCGGTGGAGAACATCACCCTGCGCAAGGTGGCCGAGGACCAGCTCAAGCACCAGGCTTTTCACGACCCCTTGACCAAACTGCCCAACCGCCAATTGTTCCACGACCACCTGCACATGGTCCTGGAGCGTTCCAAACGGCGCAAGGACTATATATTTGCCGTGCTCTACCTGGACCTGGACCGGTTCAAGATCGTCAACGACAGCTTGGGCCACGACATAGGCGACGAGTTGCTGACCACCGTGGCCAGGACCCTGGAGCGTTGCGTCCGGAGCATGGACACGGTGGCCCGGTTCGGCGGTGACGAGTTCGCCATCCTGCTCGAGGAGATAGGCGCGCCCCGGGTGGCCATCAAGATCGCCCGGCGGATCATGGACGAGATCACCCAGCCCATGACCCTCAGCGGCCACGAAGTATTTACCTCGGCATCCATCGGCATCGTGCTCATCACCGATGACTACGACCGTCCCGAGTTCATCATCCGCGATGCGGACACGGCCATGTACCGGGCCAAGGAACAGGGCAAGGCCCGGTTCAAGGTGTTCAACCAACGAATGCACGAGCAGGCCTTGCGTATCCTGGAGCTGGAAACCGATCTGCGCCGGGCCGTGGACCGCATGGATTTTTTCGTGGTGTACCAGCCCTTGGTGGACCTGGAGGAGCAGCGAATCGCAGGGTTCGAGGCCTTGTTGCGCTGGGAGCACCCCCAGTTCGGCATGATCTCTCCCACGGAGTTCATCCCCCTGGCCGAGGACACCGGCCTCATCTACACCTTGGGCCACTCCGTGCTGGAGCAGGTCTGCAAGACCATTACCCACTGGCGTGAACGTTTTCCCCAGCATTTTGCCCGGGAAGATCCCTTGTTCGCGAGCGTGAACATCTCGGCCAAGCAGTTCCTCCAGCCTTTGCTTGTGGGCCAGGTCGAGCAGATCCTCATGGACATGAACGTGGAGCCTCGCTTGCTCAAACTGGAGATCACGGAAAACGCCCTTATGGATCACGCCACCCAGGCCCAGGACATGCTGGTCAAACTGCGTAAGATCGGATTGGGCATGTGTATCGACGATTTCGGCACGGGCTACTCGTCCCTGTCCTATCTCCAGCGCTTTCCCATCGACACCATCAAGATCGACCGCAGTTTTGTCATGCATATTGAACATGACCCGGACAGCTTGGCTATTGTCCGCTCTATCGTGTCCCTGGGGCTTTCCTTGGGACACAACATTGTGGCCGAGGGCGTGGAAACCCACGAACAGCTCGCCCTACTCAAGGAGAGCGGGTGTCGTTTGGCCCAAGGGTATCTTTTTTCCAAGCCTGTGAACGCGAGCAAGGTGGAGGCCATGCTCGCGGCTTCAGGTATTCCCTTTGCCCTGGAAGCCGAACTCTAGGACACCCCTGCTGCTGAGCAAGACATCCCTCCCAAGACAGGATAGGGGACGAAAAAGCACGGATAAGGAGACCCCATGGCGCGCGCACTTGTTGTTGACGACAACCTGCTGCAAGGCAAAGGAGTGGCGGCCGCGGCCCAGGCCTTGGGCCACGAGGCCGTGCACGTGTTGACCCTGGCCCAGGGGCTCAAGCTGGCCGGGCAGGAGGATTTTCAGGTCATTTTTGTGGATTCGGCATTGCCCGACGGCGACGGAGTGGAGGCCCTGGCCGAGTTTTCCGATTCGTGTCCCGGTGCGCAACTGGCGGTCATGGCCACGGAAGCCGACATGGACAGGGCGCGGCAGTCTCCCTCGGGATTAGTCAAGGAAGTCATGGCCAAACCGGTGGAAGCCGCCGATGTGGCGGTTTTTTTAAGCAAGGTCCTGGGGTCGTCTGGACAGGCAGGTGGTTTTGAATCCCAAGTCAACGAACCGCAGGTAAGCATGCTCCAGGATGAGGATTTGCCCTTGCTCAAGGAGTTCCGTGACGCCATGGAATGCAAGTACCTTGAGGTGCTTTTGGAAAAAGCGGGCAAGGACGTGCCTCGGGCGCTTAAGACAGCGGGCATATCCCGGGCCGGGTATTACAATCTTCTCAAAAAGCATGGGTTGACCGGCAAGACCAAATAGCGGACCTATCGTCTTGTGCCGTGCCATGGGCTTTGGTAGGATAGGTAAAACCTATGGCACGGGAGGTTTCCATGGCCACGATCATCTATGGGAAGGCTGGTTGACCCTACACCACCGGGGCCAGGTCGGCCTACAAGGACCACGAGTATATTGACGTTAAACAAGATCCGGCCAAGCTCGAGGAGATGCTCGCCTTGAGCGACGGCAAGCGGCAAGTGCCTGTGATCGTGCAGGACGGCAAGGTGACCATTGGGCACCACGGCACGTGAGGCGTTTAACCTTCCAGCGGTCCGCTGGAAATGGGAAGTAAAGCCAGCCGCTCCGGGAGACCGGGGCGGTTTTTTCTTGCAAGAGGCCCTTGATCTTGAGCGAGGTGGCGGCCGGCGCGAATCATGCGTGTGTATGCATGATTCGTGACGGCCGTGGGAGGG
>QZKZ01000280.1 GCA_004796465.1 Desulfovibrio sp. | reverse complement strand
TGTATAGGCAACGTCTACCCAAGGTTTCTTGCACCTCGTTCCGCCCAGGTCTATAATATTCCCCATGTTTCGCACTGCCTTTCTCCAATTCCTGCTCTTCTCGTGCCTGGCGATACTGGGAGGCTGCCTGGATCCCCTTATCTCCCAACCCGTTCCGGCAATACCGGAAGCCGTTCTTGCGAGCGCGGGAGACAACCGCCAGGAGCTGGAATTTTTTCTCGCTCGTTTTGGGTCTGATCCGGATCTTGCAACCGCAGCCCGTTTTCTCGTGGCCAACCTGCCCTTGTGCGACCGGGTGGCCATGGACGCGGACCTCTTGGCCGAGCACCTGGTCCTGGCGCATGTGGCCAGAAACGAACAGCCTTGGGGCCGGGATTATTCCGAAGAGATCTTTTTCCATTACGTCCTGGCGCACCGCATCAGCCAGGAACCAGCCCAGGCCTGGCGCTCGCGTCTCTCTGCCGACCTCGCGCCCATTGTCCAGGGCCGGGAATCCATGGCCGAGGCCGCCATGGCCGTGAACCAATGGCTGGCCACTCAGGTGGAGTACCGGTCCTCTTCAGCCTGGGACCAAGGGCCACTCACGACGCTGCGCCGGGGATACGGCCGCTGCGAAGAGACCACGATCCTGCTGGTGGCGGCGCTTCGCAGCGTGGGCATCCCGGCGCGCCAAGCCATTGTCCCGGCCTGGCAGCACACCCACGACAACCACACCTGGGCCGAGGCCTGGATCAACGGCCGATGGCGCTACCTTGAAGCCGCCGATCCCTCCGCGTCCCTGGACTCGGCCTGGTTCACCTCTTCACTGCGGGCCGCGCCCCTGGTGCTGGCCGTTGTCTACGGCAACCCCCGGTCGCCCCTTGATCCGGTGTACCGCACCGGAGAAGGCTATTCCCTGCTGAACGTCACAAGGCGGTATGCTCCCACGCGGACCCTGGCAGTGGAGGTACGCGACGGGCAAGGATTGCCCATGGCCGGGGGCAAGGTCTATGCGTCCGTGTTCAATTACGGTCTGCTCCGGCCCGTGGCGTCCCTGGACCTGGACGAACAGGGACAGGCCCGTATGACCATAGGTCCCGGCACTTTCATGCTCACGGCCCAGGATGAGACTGGCGCGGCCCTGGGTATGAGCTCCCGGCTTGAGGGCGAACCCCAGACCGAACCAACAGTGCTGCATATATCCCGAGAAGGGATTGGCCCTACCGAAGTGACTCTGCGTTTTCCCGAGCCTGACCCGGAATGGGCGGTCCAGGAAGTCCCCATGTATTTGGAGCAACCCGCTGACCCGCCCCGCCATGAGGATTTAGTAGCGCTTTCTGAAAGCGGCGCCCGGTCCCTGGTTTTGGATAACGCCCTTTCCCGGTTTCTTACCCTTGCCAGGGGCAATTCCCCAGAGATTCTTACGGCTTGGATGGAGGCTGGTGCGGTTGGGCAACCCTATCTTGCGGAGCTTTTGGCGGCCATGGACCCCAAGGACCTCGCCACAACGACCAGCAGCCAGCTCTTGGCCGAATCGCAAGCCCTGGCCTTCAACCGGGATGTGGTTGCCTTGGATGAAGTCGATCCAGATATATATAATGAATACCTGGCAAGCTCCCGCATCCACTGGGAACCCTATTCAGCGTGGCGGCACGCGCTTGCGCCTGTTGTCGCCCCCATGTTTGCCCGGGGCCGCGAGGAGGGTCTCAGTGAGCTGGCCGGATTTGTGGCCGCCATGGGGCAAGCCCAACGCCGAGACTTGGGCCACATGCTCACGCCGGGCCAAGTCCTGGCTGCCGGAGTTTCTCCCACACCCGACGAAGCCGCCATATTCGCGGTCAGCAGCTTACGCGCCGCTGGAATTCCGGCCCGTTTCCTTCGCGACGCGGACTGGGTAGAGTATTATTCCCATGACATTTGGTTGCCCCTTGTTCTTGACGCGCCTGTTCGGGTCGGCGACCCCATGGCCACACCGGAAGTCGCGGCTTGGTACGGCGAGCCCGCTACTGTCCAACTTCAGGTGACGCGAAGAGGGACGCACCTCCTTGAAGCGGAACTGCGCTATTTCAGGGACTTCACCATCTGCCGTTTGCAGGAAGGAAAATTCGTGCCCCTGTACGAAACCGTGGATGGGGAGTGGCTTTCTGACAACACCCTTGGCCTGACCCTGCCGCCCGGCGAATACTTTTTCATTGTGGGCGGACCGGCTAACCAGGGCGAGCGGCAAGTGGTGATTCATCCTTTCGAGGTCCTGCCCGGCCCCAATGGACTGCTTTCCATCGCCTTGGATCGCTGAACAGGTTGCCTTTGCCCGGCCCTTGCCGTAATTAACGGGGTGGAGCCAACCATGTTATGCGACCCGGTAACATACCAGTGTATCTACCACATCCTGGACGGGCTGCGCATGGGGTTGTCCAGCTTTTCCGGCACCAGCCGGGTCTCGGTGATCTACGCCATGGAACCCGAAGACCCGCTGCACGTCTATGATCCCCAAGGCTTGCTGCGCGACCACGAACCCCCTTTACGCGAATTCTACCGCGACTCGGGCAGTTGGCGGCTTTCTTTTCCCCAGGTGCGCACTACCCGTTCCTTTGAGACCATCAGCGAAGACATCCAGCTTGTGGGCATGATCTCCTTTGCGGCCAAGTCGCCGACCATGTTTTACCAGCGCTGGTTCACCGAGCACCACCCGGACATGTGCTGCACCGGCCCCTCGGTGGAGTGGATGGAAAACGCGGCCTGGCTCCTGTCCCAGCACTGCGGCGACGCCAACGTGTCCTTGGCTGAGACCTCGGGGCATGTGTTGCAGCAATGGGCCCTGCACGCCGTGCGCAACTTCATTGTGGACGAACGCAGCAAGGTCCTGGGCCTGGACACCCACTTGCGCATCTATCCGGTGCTGGAATCCGTGCTCGCCATCTCCCGCACCTTGGAGGAGGGCAAGGCGGCACGCGGCGACCTGGCGTTCGTTGAGCCCAAATTCCTGCCGGACGTACGTTTTCTCGCCCGCTTTCCAGACATGGAACCGCCCCTGCTGACCAACACCAAGCACGTACGCAAACTGCTGCAAACCGCCGAGGACCCGGACCACATGCTGGTCTCCGACGGCATGTGCGTCTTGGGCATTGCCACCCATCCCTTGCCACCCAGCAGTATAAAAGCCACGTTTTTTGGCGGCCCGGGTTTTCTCCACCTGGACGACAACTGCATCTGCAGTTTCAGCGACGGCGGGTACCGCTCCTCCAACCGCAGGGCCAAACTGGTCCAGCTTGAGGAGTCACTCCTGGACACGGACTTGGATTCCTTTGCCCGCCACCACATGTTCCAGGTCATTTCCCGTTTGGTGCATTCCGCGCAAAGGCGCAAACACGGTTGCACCCTGGTTGTGGACCTGAACTCCAGGCCCGTGAAGATACCGGGCCAACACCTGGTGGACCCCCTGGACCTGCTTGATCCGGCCCAACTCAGCCTGACCAAGTCCTTGTCCCAAGTGGACGGGGCCCTGCACCTCGGCGCGGACCTCAAGCTGCACGGGTTCGCCTGCCTGCTCGACGGCAGGGCCGTGGCCGTGGAAAGCCGATCGCGCGGGGCGCGTTTCAACTCCGCCCTTCGCTTTTCCTCTGAGCACGAAAAAATTTTGGTGGTGGTGGTGTCCGAGGACCGCGGCGTTTCCATCATCCAGCACGGCATGGAAATGACGGCTGTGTGCGACTGGAAGCCCTTTTATGCCTGCCTGACCCCGCCCCCGACCCTGGAAGACTGGCTGAAAAGCTGATTCCCCGAAAAAGCTGCTATCGCAAACGCCCGGCCAGGGTCATGATGGTGTTCACGTAGATGGTGCTGTGGTTGTAGCTATGCACCACGTCCCGTTGCCCTTCCTCGTCAAGGCCGGTCCGCCAACCATGGCCCGCGAAATAGCTGCCCACGCTCATCACGGCGTCGGCCATGGAAAACAGGTCCACGTCCCCGTCCATATCCCCGTCCACCCCGTAAAGAAGGATGTTCGAAGGCATGAACTGGCAGATGCCCACGGCCCCGTAAATGGATGAAGGGAAGGCCAGGGGGTTCGTGCCTTGGTCCCGGCAGTGGGTGAGCAAAGAGGTCAGTTCCTGGTAGGCCCAGTCGCCCTTTTCCCGCGCCTTTTCCCGCAGAAAGTCCCGTTCCTCGGTGGTGAAGCCGTGTTGCCAGAGGTAGGGTTCTATGACGTTCAGGTCCCGGGACAGGGCCATGCTGGAAAGGATCACAAAGGCGTTGTCATAGCCCATGTTCTCGCCGATGCGCGTTTCCACGGTAAGGATGGCGGTGACGATCTCCGGCGGCACCCCGTACATGGACTCGACCCGATTCAAAGCCGCGCGGTTGGCGGCCATGAATTCCCTGGCCTTGGTTATGACCTCGGGCCTGAGCGCGCTTTCGTGCACCCTGGGGCCGTCCTCACCCTTGCCGTGCACGCCCGTGGGCACGGGCCTGGCTTCGGGCGGCTTGGCCAAGTCGTGGCGGATGGCTGAGAGCAACTCTTCCGTGGGCTCCCCGTCCACGTCAAGATAATGCAGTTCCTGGAACTCGCGGATCGCGCCACGGGTATGGGAGCCTGCCATGCCGTCGTCCGGGCCCACGTCGTAACCGAGCATGGCCAGTCCCCGCTGGATCTCCTTGGTTCGTTCCGACTCGAACAGGAGCCGGTACAGGGTTTCCAACTTGCGGCTCATGGGCGAGGGGTCGAAACCCGCGCCAGGCTGGTTGAGCAAATCCGCCACAATGTAAGGATCAAAGCCGTCGGATTGCAGCCTCTCCAGCAGGGGCCGCCAGGTTTCCAAATGGCCGGGCAGGAGAAGTTCGGGCTCCGTAGGGGTAACAACCACCTCGGGCTCTGGTCCCGGGGTCACGGGGCGTGTCCCGCCACCACATGCTGTGGCCGCCAGAGTGGCTGTCAAGAGCGCTGCCCATACCATGGCGCGAATAAAATCGACAGGCATCGATATCATTGTATTCTCTTTGAAGACGAGTTTTTTGTACTATTATCACTTATCGACATCAGTCGGAAATAAACACCTGTTCCACCATTTTCAGACCCCGCAAACGACAGGCCTTGCGCACCAATTCGCGCACCGCGTTTTCCCCTTCCTGACCGAGTTCCCAGCTGAAGTCGTTGACAAAGGTCTCGATGTGGCGGTCAATGACATCGGGCTCCATCTCATACGCATACTCATCTATGAGTTCGCGCACCGACTCCGGATGCATCCGCGCGTGCCGTAAACTGCGCCGGATGCCTTCCTCGATGAGCAGCCCCACGTCGGGGCCCAAGCCCCGGCGCACCACTATGGCTCCCAAGGGCAGGGGCAGGCCGGTATCCTGTTCCCACCACTCGCCCAGGTCCATGACCTTGTACAACCCTTCCTGCTCAAAGGTGAAGCGGCTTTCATGGATCAAGACCCCAGCTTCAGCCTCGCCCCATTTCACGCCGTCCACGATGTCATTGTACTCCATCTCCACCAGGTCGCCCCGGTGCAGGCCGGTGAGCCCCAGGAGCAGGCTGGCCGTGGTCCTGATGCCGGGCACGGCCACGCTGACCACGTCCAGGTCCTTGGGCTCGAGCCGTTCCCTGGAGACCACAACGGGTCCCACGCCCCGGCCCACGGCCCCGCCGCAACGCAATGCCGCGTATTCCGTTGAAATGCGCGGCAGCATGTTCACCGACACCTTGCAGATATCGGGTTGCCGCGCTTCCACAGCCCGGTTGAGCATGTCCACGTCAGCAAAAAAGAACCCGGCTTCCAAAGGGGCCACGGAAATCAAGTCCTGGACCCAGGCGCCAAAAATGAACGTATCGTTGGGGCACGGCGAAATACCGAAGTTAAGGGCTTTCATGGTCGGTTCCAGGG
>QZKZ01000153.1 GCA_004796465.1 Desulfovibrio sp. | reverse complement strand
TACGTGTACTGGCTGGCCGAAGGCTCCACCGGTTCCTACCAGATGCTGTTCCCCAGCGAACGCGCCGGTTTGGACAACGCCATCGTTATGAACGAAGAGTACACCATCCCCACCAACGACGGGCACTGGACCTTTGACGAAAACCCCGGCACCGAGAACATCCTGGTCATCGTCTCCACCCAGCCCATCCCCGAGTTGGAAGAGGCCGCAGGCATCACCACCGTGACCGAGGAGAACGAGCAGAGCCGCCAGACCCGCGACCTGGTCTTCGAGGAAGAGGCTGACGAGGAAGCCGGCGTGGACACCAAGTCTCAGGCCAGCGAAGATCCGGCCGAGCCCTTTGTCGCCTACTACGAACTGACGCACAAATAGCTTGCCGCCCCGCTGAGGGGCATCGTTTGAACACGACCACGGGGGGGCTTGCCCCCCCGGGTTCTTTCATGAGGGAGAGGGGAGCATGAAAATTTTGCGCGTGGCTGCTCTGGTCGCGGCGTTGGCCTTGTGCACGGCCCAAGCCGTGGCCCAGGACCTGCAGCAGGAATTCGCCCTGGGCCAGGAGGCGTACCAAGCCGAGAACTTCGAGCAGGCAATCGTCCACTTCACCGTGGTCGTGGACCTGCTGGCGCAAGGGGGCAACGCGGCCAAGGCCCAGGAAATCCAGGGCAACATCGGCGTCATCTATCTGTACAAACTCAACCTGTACGAAGAAGCCGTCACTGCCCTGGAAAAAGCCCTGAGCTTGCACGACGCGCCCTCGGACGCCGTGCGCATCAAGCTGACCCGCAACCTGGCCAAGGCCCATCAAATGCTGGGCCGCCACGCCTTGAGCGCCACTCTCCTGGCCGAACTCCTGGCCACCACACCTACTTGGGAAGACGCGGAGCTGCGCGCCAACACCGTGCTCATGCTCGCGGACAGCTATCGCCACAACGAGCTCTACATGCGGGCCATCAACCTCTACCAAGAGGGCCTGGCCTACTTTGAGCAAGCAGGCGACGCGGAAAAGCAGTCCCTGATCTTCACGGCCCTGGGCCTGTCCTACAACAAGCTGGGCCAATTCGCGGCCGCCCTGGAATCCCTGGAACGGGCCGCCACATTTGGCGGCCAAATCGACAATCCGCAAAACGCAGCCGAGATCCAGTCGAACATGGCCATTGTCAACTGGGACATGGGCGACTTTCCCACGGCCCTGGACCATATTTATCAAGCCCGGACGGTCGAGGAGGCCAACGACCTGGCCCGCAACCTGGGCGCGGACTACAACAACGAAGCCCTGATCCTGAAAAGCTCGGGCGATTACCAAGGTGCGCTGGACGCCGTCGAAGTGGCCATCGCTATTGCCCGTGAGATTCCGGATGTACGCGCCGAGGCCATTGCCCTGAGCAACCGGGCTCTCATCTTCCGCATCTTGGGCCGCCACGACGAGTCCATGGACGACTACCAAGCCGCCTTGGCCCTGTACGAACAGGACGCGTTCAAGGAAGGCACGGCCAGCTGCTACAACGGCCTGGGCGACATCTATTTCTACCGTGACGCCAATTTCCAAAAGGCATTCGACTATTATATGAAGGCCCTGGAAATTTACCGCGAACTGGGCAATCTGGCCTACGAGGCCGACACCCTGGCCAACATCGGCCGGGTGCTCCGGCGCGGCATCGACCCCTCGCGCACCAGCCGCGACCTCATCTTCGAGTCTGCCGGGCCCGTGTTCGTGAACATGGAGCCTGCCCAGGCCATTGCCGAGTCCGTGGCCTCCTATGAGCAGGCCCTAGCAATCGGCGAGCGCATCAACCGCAAGGAAGTGATCTGGGAGGCCCACCAGGGCCTGGGCTTTGCCCTCAAGGCCCAAGGTGATCTGCTCGGCGCCTTGGAACACTACCAGGCCGCCATCAGCACCGTGATCTCCATTCGCGGCTCAGGCAAGGATTCGGAAGTCCTGGCCGACTACCTCAAGAACAAAGAGGACCTGTTCACCGAGGCCATGGAGGTCTGCGCTGCGCTCTACGCCCAGACCCAGGACCCCCAATACCTCCAGACCCAGATGGCGTACCAGGAGACCTACAACAACGAGGTCATGAAAAACGCCATGTCCGTGGCCCAACTGGAGTACGACGATCCAGCCAAGGCCGAGATGGCCGGGGAGATGCACCAAATCATTGCCCAGGCAGCCAAGGCCGAGGAACTTATTGCCCAGCAACAGAGCGTGCTCGACTTCCAGCTCCCCGAGGACGCCACCGAGGCTGAGCAGGCCGACCTGGAACAACGCCAACTCCTGGCCCAGGGCGAGTTGGACAATGCCAGGGCCGAAGCCGAACGCCTTGAATCCGCGTTTTCCGAATACCTGGCCCAGTGGAAGGAACAGTATCCCCAGGACGTGGAACTCTTTGACAGCGCGGCCGGGGTGGACTCCAACGCCATCCAGGCCTCCCTGCGCGAGGACCAGGCCCTGATCCAGTACTTTCCCCTGTCCGATCTGCTGACCATCGTCTGCATCACCCGCGAGGAAGTTTACGCGGCCCAGGTGCCCATTGCCTATGCGGACCTGGCCGAATACATCCGCGACGACTTCATGTACGAGAACATCGAGGAATACGGGCACATGACCACGGAACTCACCGAGGCGCAAAGCTTTGCCTCGGCCAACACCGTGCTCTCCGAGCTGTACAAGGTGCTCATCGCGCCCGTGGAAACCCAGATCGCGGGCAAATCCCGGCTGGTGATCGTGCCCAGCAAGTACTTGAGCTACGTTCCGTTTACCGCTTTGGTGCGCGGCGAACGCGAAGACGGCAGTCCGGACTTCCTGATCTACGACCACGCGGTTTCCTACGTGCGCCTCTCGTTCTTCGAGGGTCTGGGACCTGGCGGCCAGGCCGAACTGGCGGGCCAGAACGTGCTGGCCGTGGGCAACCCCACCCACGCCTATCTCCAGGCCGCCTTGGGCGACCTGCCTTCGGCTGAGCAAGAGGTCCAGAACGTGGCCGCCTTCGCCCTGGAGCAAGGCTTGCCCCAACCCACGGTCATGATCGGCGAGAGCGCCACGGAAACCGCCTGGCGCGAGGCCATCGTTGCAGGCAACTTCGACATCTTCTACTTCGCGACCCACGGCGTTCCGTTCGCGGAAATCTACTTTGACACCCGCCGCTTCAAGAGCCGCGAGGACGCCTTCCGGGAAAAGCTCGAGCAGTACACCGCTGAAAACGACCTGGAGCAAATCGCCAAGTACGCGGGCATCCTGGAGTTCATCGAGTTCTCGGAATCCACCTTCACGTCCAAGTCGCCCCTCTACGGTTTCCTGTACATGGCGTATTCGGGCGTGGAGGCTGATGACGGCGTGCTGACCCTTAAGGAGATTCTGGAGTTGCCCGAATCAGCATTCGCGGAAGCGGACCTGGCCGTGCTTTCGGCCTGCAACACGGCAGTGACGTACTCGCCCAAAATCACGGCCGAGGAACGCCAGGAACTGGAAGACGACGACGTGCGCCAGGAATTGGTGGACGCGGGCTGGTCCCCCGGCGTGGACCAGGTCAGCCTCACCGACTCGTTCATGAAGCGCAACTTCGCCAATGTCATGGGAACCTTGTGGTTTGCCGACGACCTGGCCACCGGCTTCATCATGAGCCGCTTTTTCGAGTACCTGAGCAGCAACGATCCCGTGGAGGCCCTGCGTTTGGCCCAGCTCGACTATTTGGCCGAGCCGCCCATGGGGCCGGACTACACCGAAGTGCCCCAACACCCCTACTTCTGGGC
>QZKZ01000024.1 GCA_004796465.1 Desulfovibrio sp. | reverse complement strand
GCTTGATGCCGGCCTCGGAAAAGAGCTGTTGCATCTCATCAAGCTCTTTGCGCGGCACCAGGTACACCATGACCGAGAGCTTGTTGACGCCCTTGTCGTGAATCTCGCCCTGCACTTCAAAGTCAAGGGCAAATTCCTTGTCGTCGAACTGCTTTTCCTTCTTGACCGACCAAAACACGGCCTCAACGATCTGATTCCTGGGCACCTTGGGAATGCGGATGTGCCACAACTCGGTCTTTGCCGTGGAAATATGCGACCACACCTCGACGCTAGCCGAGGCTCCTCCGAACTGGCGCAAGGTCTGGCGCAGAAAACCCGAAAAACCCGGAGAACCGGGACCCATGTCCGGGCCGTACATGACCTTCTTGAAGTCGTTGAGCTTCAAGCGCCCACCAGAGTGGGTCACCTTGGACATACGAATCCCGTCGGCGCCGATATCAACACCAACCACCTTGGCGCCACGACCACCAGGACTCTTGGCCTTGGGCTGCCGCCCGCCACCGGATGCGGCCCGAGCAGCCTTCCCCTTTGCGGGCTTGCCGCCGGGAGCCTCAGGAGGTGCCCCTCCCTCGCCCTTGCCGCGAATCAACTCCAGCAACCTATCCGTCGAGGAATCTTTTGCTTGCGCCGCCATGAAAGCCCACCTTGCCGTTTAGGCTAATTACGTTGACACAGTCAGCCGACCAAAACTTCTCCGGCATATCCGGCACTCACTCAGCCCGAGCCGTACCGCGCTCCTTTACAGCCTTCCCATCAAGAGGAACACGCACCATCGCAGCCGAGCATACTCTGCTTATATGGTTTTACCTGATACTCGCTGTTAAAGAAAAAGTCAACGATTTCTAAAGAAAAACTAAACAAAAAATCCTCCAAGTTCAAAGAGATGCAGAAAAATACTTTATTTTCAAATACATACCTACCAAATGGAACATGTAAACAACGCCATCCTTGCTCCAAAAAACTCTCTGCAGAACTCTCCTGATTCACATCCTTCGCTGCTGTTATACCACATTACACTCACTATGGCCAGGCCACTTTCATGCGTTCTTCTTATGCTTATATGTACCCAGTCATTCCAGGAAAAAAACCACTTTCCCTTTTACATGAAATCCATCTGTTATTCTCATTTGCTCACTAGGTTACTCTTGAAATCCTTCACCTGGTGAGGAGATGAATCATGATCCATACTTTCCATTACGACAGGGAAGATTGTTGTTCTTGTCACCATTCTTTCACACGGTTGACCTCGGTTATCACCACGTGAATTTCACCCTTGTTCACGCCATGCATCTATTGACGCAACGAAAGGTTTGCAACTTATGTTCCACAGATCCCATAACCACCACTCTCCGTGACTTGGACGCCCTGGTCTGTGACGTTCATTGCAATCCTAATATATAATGTTAAGAAAAATTATGACGCGTGGCGATTAGGTCACAAGCACGTTGTACAAATCTGGCCGGCGATCTTGGATAAGCCCCCAATCCTTGCGCAAAGCTTCAATCTCAGCACTGTCGAACGACGCGCTCAATACGCTTTCTCCCTTCTCGCCCGCCTGTGCCACCATTTCACCGTACGGGTCAGTGATAAATGACGAGCCATAAAATGTTATGGCGAAATCGCGTCCCTGTTCAATCCCCACACGGTTTGCAGCGGCGACGGGAATGATGTTGGCCCCGGCGTGGCCCTGCATCACACGCTGCCAGTGGGGCCTGGTATGCAACTCGGGGTCATGAGGTTCGGATCCAATGGCGGTGGGGTAGAGCAGTATGTCGGCTCCCATGAGTGTCAAAGCCCTGGCGCATTCAGGAAACCACTGATCCCAGCATACACCAACACCAATAGTACCGTACTGCGTTTGCCATACTTTGAAGCCAGTATCTCCTGGCGTAAACCATTGTTTTTCATGGTATCCCGGCCCTTCTGGAAGGTGGGATTTGCGATATATTCCTAATATTCCTCCATCCGCATTGATCATGGCCAGGGAATTGTACACTCGATTCTCAACTAACTCTGGAAAACTTGCGGGCAAAACCACGGACAAATCCTTGGCCAACACAGCCATGGCCTCCACAACAGGATGACCCTCCAGGGGTAACGCCCACTCCTGTTTCCCAGGCGGCATGTCCTTGCAGTGATAGGGCCAGGCAAACAACTCGGGAAGGAGAATTATCCCAGCCCCTGCCTTGGCCGCTTCACGCACGAGCCGCTGGGCTGTGCTCAGGTTCTCGGCCACGTCTTCGACACAGGCCATCTGGATGACGGATACGGTGAACTGGGTCATGGGTTTCCCGTGGTAAAAGATATTTCAGGGAGGATTTGCCGCGTTGACTTGCCCGCGCACGCCCTTATTTTATGGAATACTGCTGTAAAGGCCATTGGGAAAAGGGCTCTTCCTCTTCCCAGATGGTACGGCAACAGCGGTTCACCGGCAAGCCGGCCCCGTGCCGCCTTGGTCTGCATGAACGTGTGGATGGGGGGCAAGGAACGGCTAGGCGATTGACTGACGGGACGCAATACCGCATACAGGGAGGTCCCGCGCGCACGGGCAACCGGCGCTGACACACCAACGCAAGCGAGGCGCACATGCTCAGCATAGAAGACCTGCACGTCTCCATCGACGACAAGGAAGTGCTCAAGGGCATCAACTTGGACATCGCCGAAGGCGAGACGTTTATTCTGTTCGGCCCCAACGGCTCGGGCAAGACCACTCTGCTCATGTCGCTCATGGGTTTCGGCAACTACGAGATCAACCAGGGCCGAATCACCTTCAAGGGCACGGACATCACCAACGCGGCCATCCACGAACGGGCCAAGCTTGGCATCGGCATGTCCTTTCAGCGGCCGCCCACCATCCACGGCCTCAAGACCAAGCACCTCGTGCGCATGTGCGCCCAGGGCCAGCCCGTGGACGTGGAAGGCTTGGCCGACATGGTCAATTTCACGGATTTTCTCGACCGGGACATCAACTCCGGATTCTCCGGCGGCGAGATCAAACGCAGCGAGCTTCTCCAGCTCATGGCGCAGAATCCCAACCTCGTCCTGTTCGACGAGCCGGAATCCGGCGTTGACCTGGAAAACATGCAGCTCATCGGCACCACCGTACGCTCCTTGCTTGACGGCGACTTGCGGCCCGACCCCCTTGAGTCCATGAAAGAACGCAAGTCCCGCCGCCAGACCGCCGGGCTGATCATCACCCACACCGGCTACATCCTGGAATACGTCAACGCCGACCGGGGCCAGGTGCTCTACGACGGCCACCTCTGTTGCGAAGCCAATCCCCGCGACATCCTCGACCACATCGGCAAGTACGGCTACCAAGAGTGCGTGCGCTGCCTCAACTGACCCACAGGAGCACATCATGGCCGATACATTTGATCTGAATACCTACTCGTTTACCGGGGCCGAGGCCGAGGCCATCACCGACCTCACCACCCTCAGCCCCGAGGATAAACAGCAACTGCTCATGGCCGGGGTGGACGTGGCCGAGCAGCAGCGCAGCGGCTCGTTCCTGCACATGAACCATTCGGGCGTGCACTGCAGCACCAAGCGCGAAGGACTCGAGATCCTCGACATCAAGCAGGCCCTGGAGAAATACAACGGCCTGCCCGAGTATTATTGGAAGATGGTGGACCGGGACAAGGACGAAATCACCCGGGCCACGGACCAGAACCTGCACGGCGGCTACTTCATCCGTTCGGAAAAGGGCGCGAAAATCCAGGAGCCGGTCCAGTCCTGTTTGTTCATCAAGGGCGACGCCGTGGGCCAGAACGTGCACAACATCGTGGTTGTGGAAGAAAACTCGGAGATGCACATCATCACGGGCTGCGCCGTGGCTCACGGCACCCGCGAGGCCGCGCACCTCGGCATCTCGGAATTCTACGTGAAAAAGGGCGCTAAGCTGACCTTCACCATGATCCACAACTGGGGCGAGGAAACCGCTGTGCGCCCCCGCTCCGCCGGGATCATCGAGGAAGACGGCGTGTTCCTGTCCAACTACGTGCTCATGAAGCCGGTCAAGGACCTGCAGATGTACCCCACCCTGACCCTGGCCGGCCCCAGGGCCGTGGCCCGCTTCAATTCGGTCATCGTCGCACCCGAGGGCTCGCACGTGGATACGGGCAACCGCATCATCCTGGACGCGCCGGACACGCGAGGCGAGATCATCGCCCGCACCCTGACCTCGGGCGGCACCATCATCAACCGCGGCCATATCCAGGGCAACCAGGTCCCAGCGCGCGGCCACCTCGAGTGCAAGGGCCTCATCCTGGGC
>QZKZ01000268.1 GCA_004796465.1 Desulfovibrio sp. | reverse complement strand
CCTGAAACCCGCTTGGACCGGCAGGTGTTCATGGACTTGCGCCAAGTGGGGCCCGAGGTGTTCCAGGGCGTGGACGCAGTGGTCCACTTGGCAGGGATTTCCAATGATCCCATGGGCAACCGCTTTTCCGAACCCACCACGGCCATCAACGACACCGCTTCCGTCGCCTTGGCCCAGATGGCCAAGAACGCTGGAGTCCGCTCCTTTGTGTTCGCCTCGAGCTGCAGCATGTACGGCTCGGCCTCGGCGGACGCGCGTTCCGAACAGGACAGCCTCAACCCCCTCACTGCTTACGCCCGCTCCAAGGTGGCCATGGAAGAAGCGCTCAGCCGACTGGCCGGCCCGGATTTCACGGCCACCTGTTTGCGCTTTCCCACGGCCTGCGGCATGAGCGAGCGCCTCAGGCTGGACTTGGTGCTCAACGATTTCGTGGCTTCAGCCGTGGCCACGGGAACCATCACCGTGCTCAGCGACGGTTCTCCTTGGCGGCCTTTGATCCATGTCCGCGACATGGCCCGGGCCGTGAGCTGGGCCTTGGACCGCGATCCGGCCATGGGCGGAGACTTCGTGGCCGTGAACACGGGCTCGGATGAGTGGAACTATACCATCAAGGATTTGGCCTTGGCCTGCGCCGACGTCATTGGCGGGGTCGATGTGGAGATCGCTGCGGACGGCATGCCGGATAAACGCTCCTATCGGGTCGACTTCGCCCGCTTCCGCGAGTTGGCGCCTGACCACCAGCCCCAGGTCAGCCTGGTAGCCGCTATCCAAGACTTGCTCACTGGCTTGCGAGCCATGGAATTTTCCACAGCCGGGTTCCGCGACACATGGTTCATGCGGCTCAAGGTGCTGACCTCGCTCATGGAACAGGGTCTGCTCAGCCCGGACCTGTATTGGACCCGCAACCAAGGGCAGCGGCCATGAAGATTCATGCCTTGCCCCTGGCCGGTGTGTTTCTTGTGGAAACAGCACCTTTCAAGGACTCCAGGGGCGAGTTTTGCCGCCTTTACTGCCGCCGGGAATTGGCCGCTGTTGGCGTGGACACGTCCATCGCCCAAGTGAACCGCTCCTTGACCCGGAGCCGAGGAGCCGTACGCGGCATGCATTTCCAGCACGCACCCATGGCTGAAATCAAAATAGTGCACTGTGTTCGCGGCCGGGTCTTTGATGTGGCCATTGACCTGCGCGAGGGGTCCCCCACATTTCTCCAATGGCGCGCAGAGGAGCTGTCGTCTGAGGCCGGAACAGCCATGGTCATCCCTGAGGGTTGTGCCCACGGCTTTCAAGTCTTGGAGCCGAACAGCGAACTGCTGTACCTGCATACCGCGCCCTACAGCCCGGAGCATGAAGGCGGTGTGCGCTGCACTGACCCAAGGGTAGGCATTGATTGGCCCTTGCCGCCCAGGGATCTTTCCCGGCGGGACCAATCCCTGCCCATGCTCGCGGCGGATTTCCAGGGTCTGCCTGGATATTTTGCGAAACAGAGCCCTAGACGCTAATCCGAGATACCCATGGACCAAGACAGCATCATCCTTGACGAAGCCCAAGCCTTTGACGCCCGCATCCGCGAACGCCTGGAAGCGGGGTTCGTGCCTGACCTGCGCAGGGCCGAGTTCTGCGATTACTTTTACAAGAGTTTTTGGCGCGACTCCCACTACATCCGCCTCTATTTAGGCTGGATCATGGACGGACTCCTCGACCTGCTGCACCGCCACTGCGGCCAGGGTCTTCGCATCCTGGATGTGGGCTGCGGCGCGGGGTACATGTCCCTGGAACTGGCCAGGGCCGGGCACCATGTCCTGGGCATTGACGTGTCCCAGGAGTGTATCCGGGCGGCTGAAACAACCCGTGACAATAATCCGTATACCGATGGTTTCGGCTCCTTGGAGTACCGGGTGGAGCCCTTCATGCAGAGCAGGGGCGAGTATGACGTGGTGCTGTTTTGCGTTTCCATGCACCACATGCCCGACCTTGACGCCGTGGTCGCGCATGCCCACTCCCTGACCAAATCCGGCGGCCATTTGCTGTTCTACGAACCCTGCCACGAACGCTTTGGGGTGCGGGACGCGGCCCAGGTCGGGCTCATACGCGGCCTGCTTGCCCTGGCCGGCATGTGGTTCGATCCGGACGAGACCAAGGACCTTGTCCAGTCCATGGACGAGGCCGCCCTGCTCCGCTACTTCAAGGACCTGCATTGGGAATACGTCATGGAGCGGGACAAGAACGAACCAGGTGGCCAGTCTCCCCACGACCTGAGCGTGAGCGGGCAGGACATTCTCCAGGCCGTGCGCGAGCGGTTCACCGAACTGGAAACCAAACCCGGCCTGTCCTTTACCTATCGTGTGTTGGGAGGTTTACGCGGGCCAAGGGAAAGCATCCACGCCATAGCCGACTTCTTGGCTGTCTACGAGCGGACCTGCGTGG
>QZKZ01000224.1 GCA_004796465.1 Desulfovibrio sp. | reverse complement strand
CCGTGAGCATTTCCGTGAACACCGCGCCCAAGATGATGCCCAGGGGCGTCATGCAGGCGAACAGGATCAGAATCCGCCAGAAGCGGCCCGATACCACGCCCCCTCGGATCAGGCCCACGCCCAAGGCAAAGGCGGCCGAACCCTTGTGGGCCACGATGGCGATAAAAATGGCCAGGGAGCCCAAGAGCGTGGATTCCACGCCCAGGGCCACGCCCGCGAAAATGGAATGCACGGACAGGACCAGGGCCAGGACATAGGGGTACACGGTCGCTGACTCCTGCACGGCCACGCCTTCGGCCCGCTGCAAGCCTTCGAGCTGGGCATGGGCCGTGAACAGCACGCGTTCCATGAACAGGACAAAGGCAAAGCCCACGCCAGCCAGGAGAAAGGCCAAGGGAAAGTCCATCCCAGGCAGGAGGTCGCCCATGCCTTCGGCTGCGTCAGGCAGCATGTGCAGCAAGCCCGCGCCCAGGAACACGCCCCCGGACAGGGCATTGCCAAGGGACAGCCAAGTCCCGCTTCCCTTGCCACGCCCCATGCGTTTGCTGATGATCCCGCCGATGATGCCGGTCAGGAAAATAGCAGCCACTGCCACGAGCTTGTACACGAGCATGGGTCCCTCCCCTGGGATATGGGTTGCGCGGGTCGCGGTCCTCCCTCAACTATCAACCCGGTCCAAGCCCGAGGTCAAGTAAGAGACCACAACGCCATTCCTTTTCCGAGACCTTTGCAGAATTGTTCGCTGGCGAGGCGCGATAAAAATTCAAGAGCGAAGCATATTGAGCATATGTGAGCTTTTGGATTTTTTTCAGCAACGAAGCCAGCGGGCAATTATGCAAAGGTCAAGTGAAGAGAAGTACCAGGAGTACTATGCACGGAAGCGAGGGGAGTAAATCCCCAACCACGATTTTTTTCAGGCCGAGCAGGTTGATGCCGATGCCCAGGATCAGGATGCCGCCCACGTTGGAGACCATCTGGATCATGGTCTCGTCCACCAGGTCCGTGAGCAGGAACGCGCCATAGGTCAGGCTGAGCTGGTAGATGAGCAGCGGGATAAAGGAAAACACCACGCCGATGCCGTAAGTGGCGGCCAGGGCCAGGGCCGCGAACCCGTCGAGCATGGCCTTGGTGTAATACAAGGTGTGGTTGTTGTTCAGGCCTTCCTCGAACGCGCCCAGGATGGTCAGCGCGCCCACGCAAAAGACCAGAAAGGCCGTGACCAGCCCCTCGGTGAACTGCCCGTCCTCGGACCCCACCCACTTTTTGACCCGGTCGCCCAGGCCTTCCATATGGTCTTCCAAATGCAGGAGCCGCCCGATCACGCCGCCAATGACCACGGAAAAGAGCACAAGCAAACTCAGCTCTCCCGGAGGCAAGGGAATGGTCATGTCAATGCCGATGGCCACCACGCACAGGCCCAGGCCTTGGAACACAATGGATTGCACGCCCTCGCCCATGCGCGAACGCAGGGCCACGCCCGCCAGGCCGCCGACAATAATGGCTCCGGCATTGGCCAGAGTGCCGTAAGGGATCATGGGGAAACCTCGGTTCAGGTGAAAACGACCCGCATTTGTAGAGGAAATGGCTGGCCTTGAAAAGGACTAATCACCGTGCCGGAAAAATGGTCCTGCCTGTGTTACGACTTCTTGACAGGAAAGGGGGCTGGGCATAAAGGGAGTGTTTCCTGCCGGGGTGGTGAAATTGGTAGACGCGCTGGACTCAAAATCCAGTTTGGGCAACCAAGTGTGGGTTCGAGTCCCACCCCCGGCACCAGGTGACAATACAAGTCCCGCTGCTCTGTAAATTGGAGTGGCGGGCTTTTTTTGGGGGTTGAGCCACAAGGCTTCCGAGGGAATCCACCTTCCTCATAGTATACTCCGGTCATGCCTTTGATCTGCTGAAGTAAAGACTATTCAAATCTAATTTCGAGTTCCTCTACAACGCGGAAAATTTGAGCACCCCCAAAACTGCCCGTATCGCCCTGAACGGCGTCGCATTGAAGCCCCGCACTGAGGGCAGTTCGGGATACCTGACGTACCTCTTGTTCGGGATGGGGGAGGAGTTGGCACAGCCGGTGCGTAGGTCGGTTGCGATGCAGAGCGGGTCGACCGTGACACCCGCAAAACAACGGAGGATGCTGGAACTGGTTCTCCCAATTCACGCAAGTCGTGTTCAGCTTGCGAACGAGCTGCGAGCGCTTCAGAAAGCGCCATATCGTTTCTCGCCATGGCAGGAAATTTATCGAGACGGGGCTTCGCGTTCTTCAGTGACCCGAGACCGTTTCGGATCGTGGATTCCAACTTGGCTTTTTCTGCTTTGAAACGCGAGCGTAACGCCTTTTCGTCGGTAACGTCTTGAGCGTTCGGTGCTGGGTCATATTTAAAACGAGACTCATGTGTACGTCGCCAATCCACTAGTTTCTTGGCCACCACTTTACCAAAACCAGGCACTCCTAACACTGCAGAGAGGTTCACATCGGCGGCGGTTTCAATACCAAAGGATAGCAGGGTGGCAGCCCTGGCAGGTCCTATGCCGGATATTTTCGCGCGGTGAATTGAAAAACGGTCAAGATAAGCTTGCAGTTGCCTGTACTCACGGTTTGCCTTCATTTCCTTCAGTTCTTTCGACAGCGCTTCCTCATGGCCCTTGTAGGCTGTGATCGCAATTTTCAGATCGCTGTGCATCTTTACTACCTCGAACAGGCCATTGCGACGGAGAAAGGCGTCCAACTCGCGTTGCACGCGCTTATCAGCATTCTCGAAAGCTTGGACGAACGGGTCGGATTCAACATCACGTATGGTAAGAATGATCCCTGCACATATTGCCAGTCCTAACCATATTGGCCAAGCTGACGTGGTATGTGCCAAACAAGCAATTGAGACAACCGTCATTACCAACACAAATAGAGCGTGCCACCGCTTTTCATTCCTTGCTTGGCGTAGCGAATAGCTGGCGCCGCTCGGGGTTGCAGTCGTGGCAAGCAAATCTGAGAGTTTAGGAAACCGGAACGCCAGTATTTCGTGGATAGCCTGTTCCGTGTAACGTGTGTCGGTTGAGATGCTCGGCGTAACCGTTGTCAGATCGGGGAACATGTCAAAGCCGGTGCTGCCCATCAGCTCGCACCATATACAGCCACCTGCTTTGCTATGGTAGTAATGCGTCTTAACCTTGCTACAACGGTTCAGCGAGCCTCTCAGGGTGCTTAGAGCGTTCGTCCAGTCCAACGCGCTCGGACGCGTGTCCGTTGTCTTTCCGAATGCGTTTTCAAAAGCGCTGGCAATACTATCAGGGAACAGGTCGAGGGTTAAAGCGCCAGGGGGTGGAGTTGTCTTGGTTGAGACTTGGCGGGCGAGCGAAAAGGCAAAAAAGTTTTTTGCAATGGCTTCCCCCATTGAGAGAGCCGGCCCATCATGGCATCCCGCATATGGGTGCCGCCCCAAGAAGAGAAGATGGAAGATCGCAACAGCAAGGCCAAAACTATCGTGCACCGTTGTTCGCTGCACTGAAACAAAGCTCTTCCCGTGCAGTTCCGGCGGAGTGAACTCAGGAACACCGACAACGCAGGGGTAAGTCTTGCCATTCAAGGTAAACTGGAAACTATCCGCGTCGATTAAAGCAACGGTCGCGTCTTGCGCTACAAGCACACCAGAATGATTGAGATCACCAATGACACATCCCGTCTGGTGAACCTTTCCAACAGCGCGTGCGACGTTGAGTGCGGCATGGACAAGAAACCGGTAGTCCGCTTTTGGAAAATGCCTAAGACGTGACTTCGGGCTGTATAACTCATGCAGCGGTCGATAGCCCGACACAAACCGCATAACAAAGCCTAAGAAGTTTCCACTCTTGTCAGTAACGACTTCAGCAGGATACGCAGCAAGTTCTGTCTTGGCGGCAAGCCCCTCGCCCACCATCGCGCGCACCTTGTTTTCACGCTTAGGGCGCAGGCCGGCATTATAGATTTTTACCGCCTGCTCGGAACGGCCTTTGATCGTGTAAACTTCGCCTTCCCCACCCTTGCCAATCATCTTGGCGACTGAAACCCGATCCTTTCCAATGAGGATTTCTTGCACGCTCACCCCCTGGAAATGAGGATCAGAGTCTTGTCATCGTCGGTGCGTTCACAGACCGTTGGACCGGCTAAATATGTGGCTAGTTTGGACGACAGTTCGACAAGGCGCCCCTCACCTGATGCAGCATCAACCGGACGCATCATCGGTTCGAAAAACTGAGGGTGGGCAGCCTGCTCCAGATACGACAACGCAAGATCGCCCACGCCATCAGAAAACACTGCAAAGGCATCGTGCTCGCGCGGGTATCGGACGATGTTCAGACGAGGTTCAGGATCATCAGTGATAAAGTACGTGCTGGATGCATATTCGCCATTTTCTGGCCAGCAAAGAACATCCCATTCCGCGCCACGCCTGCCGACAACGGCACTGTCGCCAACATGTAGGGTCAACGCTTCCGTGGGGTTCACAATGATTGCAGCCAACGTTGCTGCGAATTGTCTGGGCACGGATTCCCGCTGGCCGGCGATTGTGGATACCTGATCTCGCAGTTCATCAATCCAGTCCCGCAACTTTTCATCGGCCGGAAATTCTGAATTTTTGCGCAACCATTCACGGAAACGAACGGTCAGGAAACGACTGGTATGCCATGCGCCATATCTACCGAACTTGGCGCTGCCGGCACCGTCAGAGACAACTGCGAAGATACAATTATCTCCCATTGCCGAAATGGCGTAGGCATCTTGGAGCCTTTCGCCACTTCGGATATGAGACGTACCAATTACGGACGCGGACGCCCACCGCCACGCCATATTGCTATCCAGCTATGGCCCAGCCATCCGGGGCAGTGGGGTTTTGAAGAGGAACAGCATCGCCGGGATTAGATTGAGACACGGCGCTCAGCGAATTCGACAGCCATTGGAAGAGTTCCTTGAAAGCCAACCCTTTCAGTTTGAGGGGTTGGCGCGTGGCGATCTGCCCCAACACGTCCATGTCAGCCTGCTCAACCCCTACGGCATAAAACATGAACTCCCTGCGCTCCTCGCCTTGATGAACACGCTGCCTGGCCTCTTCCCAACTGTCTGTCGGGGCTCCATCAGTAATCAGAAAAACCCAAGGGCGGTAATATTTTACACCGTTTTCCCGTAAGCGGTCCTTACGCTTGCGAAGCATGTCCAGCCCGGTCACAATAGCTTCACCCATAGGGGTTGCGCTGTCCGCCATAAGAGTTCCAGGAAAAAATAGATCCACTGTGGAAAATTCGTTCTTGATCTGGACAGGGCCGAAGGTGACCATTGCCAATTCTACGCGCTTTGCGGCCATGGGATCACTCATGAGTTCTTGGCGGAGACATGCCAACCCTTCATTTAATTCGGCAATAGGTGCTCCGCTCATAGAATATGACGTATCCAACAGAAGCACTACCGGGCAACGCTGTTCCGGGTTTATCGCGAATTCAGCGTCGCTGAATGGTTGCTGATTAAATAGTTCCATGTACCTCTCCTGCTTTAGCAATTCCTCAATTCATTTGGCCGAACCTTCAGAATAGTACCTCTACCTTTCCCTAAGCAATTCCGCTGGCTATATTTTCTGTCTGTATTGACATATCACTTCATCTTATTACCAACCCATCCAACAGATCATCAAATTCCCCACATCTGCCAGGTGGGTACCCTACGGCGAAAGCACCAAAGCATATACCGTCGACGATGTCCAGAGAGAATCGATCAGGAATTGAGAAGGTTCAAGCGGAGTAACTAACTCTACTCACTCATTTTCATCCGGTTGGCTTCAAAGTCATTGCCAGCTCTGTCCGGAACTTCCCACCCCCGGCACCAGGTGACCACCAAAGCCCCCAAGCGGTTCACAAGAAATCGTTTGGGGGCTTTCTCTTCACCCACCAGCCAACCGCGCATACGCCGAAGCAAAGGCCAACACCTCAGGCCCTTGCGCATACGCTCTCACCTTGCCCCTCGCGTTGCTGTTGACCCATTGCCGCAGCCCCTTCCACCAGGCTTCGGTGCTGGGGTGGGCAGGCAAGCCCTCGGAGCGGTAGCGGTTGCCGATCCAGCCAAAGGCAGAGATACCCACTGGCCCGGTGTCCTGGAAGTTCACGTGCAGGGTAATGATGTTGGGCCGGTCGCCCAGGTACGGGATTGTTTTGTCGCCGAGCACATGGGTGTTTTTCCAGCCGGCCCAGGGATCGTCCACTGGCCCGGCCTCTTGGGGCATGCCCTTGCCCTTCAGGCCCATGAGCTTGCGCAGGCCCAAGGCCGGTGCGTCCGCAGCCACGCTCGTGTAGCGGGTTATTGCCCCGCCAGGGATATGCCACAGCGAGTAGAGGCCGGAATCCAGACGGTCCACTTCATGGCAGGCCTGGAACTTGCCGGACCCCACCGGCAGGACAAAAGCAACGTCTTCATCCCTGTTCAGCCGCTCGGCAATGAGCGCCAGATCGTTCGTGTCAGCATGGAATTCCATGGACGGCATGGCAGGTTCTCTCCCGGGTTTTCCGCCTGGCTCGCGGCAAGGGGCCGGACGTGATGCGCGGACGCGCAGACCCTACTCCACTTGGCCGGGATTGGTCCAGGCCGGAACCAGGAGACACCATTCAAACGATAGATACTCTTACATTTTCCGTTCTGTCCCGGCTTTGCTCTTTTCCCGGGTTGCAGGGTTTTTCTCCTTGCGCACGCTAGCCCGAAAAAACCTCAACATTTCAATAAGATTCTGAGCCAACCTACAACGCTCGGTCTCCCACGAAGACCACGATTTTATTGCCCACACCCTTGCCCCATGCTACATTTCGCCCAAACCATAACTCGCCAACCAGGAGCACGACCCATGCACCGTCTATCCCTTGCGGCCCTAGTCTGTATCGTCGTGTCTTCATTCCTTTTTATCCCGCAAGTCGCGTTCAGCGACGAACCCGACATTGAGCATATGCCGGCGGACTTGAGCGCGGCATTCGCCAATGCCGAGACACCCGAGGAGTATGCGGCTCTGGTTGCTGACTACTCTTCCATCATGGATTTGCTTCAAGATTACAACTATTATGATCTGTTGGAGTCTGAAACCATGCGTCTTACCAACCCTCTCGGTTTTTCAACAGTAGCCGATGTTATGCGGCTTTGTGCCGAAGCGGGATTCTGCCTATTCATGAGCGGGGACATCGAAGGCGCCATGTCTGTCTGGTATATTGCGGAGGCCCTTGCTCTTGAGCAGGGTACGGCCGGGGCATCCAGGGCGGCTAAGGCCTGGGAAGGAATCGGCATGAGCTATGTAGCCGAGGACTGCCAAGAAATGCTTGACATAATCAAGGATTTGCTCGCCCTGGGCAAGCTCGCCCAGGGAGAACACTATCGGGTCACGATAACGGCCAGCAACGAGGTCTTCCCGAGCTATTTCTTTACCAGGCTCAAGCGTATCTATTTCGACATGGGAGGACCCGGGACTACCGACGACGGCTATGATGATTACCTTGAAACTCTTCAGGAAGAGGCTGCAGAATACGATCCTTCTGTTGGTTCCACGCCTGCTGGCGGCGCTGACAGGGATAATGATTCTGATTCGCCGGCAGGCCCCGGAGGTGGAGGCGGAGGTGGCGGCGGAGGCGGAGGTGGCGGCGAAGTCGGCGACTAATTCGCATCACCGCCTCGCATCCATACAAGGGGCGCATCTAACACGCGCTACGGGCTTTCTCCTATTCCACGGATTCTTTGCCCAGTCCCATCTCGGATGCACATT
>QZKZ01000087.1 GCA_004796465.1 Desulfovibrio sp. | reverse complement strand
CCACATCGCCGTGGCCCCTGTCGCAGGTGATGACCGTGTAATCCTTGTCGCTGGCCATGGCCATGCGCACCTGCTCTTGCAGGGTCTTGGCCACGCCGTTGGTCTCGAAAAAGGTGTCCGTAAAGTGACCCAGCTTGAAACGAGTCGATGCTTGTTTACCTGACAAGCAGAAGTGGCTGTGTGCTGAGCGGCAAAAGGCGCGGTCCTTGGTGAACAGGCCGTAGCCCACGAAGTAGGGGGTGAGCGCGGTGTACAGGGCGCCGGCCGAAGCCACGGTCTGGAAGATGTCAAAGATGTTGGCCTTGGAAGCCCGGTCCAGGATCTTGTCCGCGTAGTAGGCCAAGGCGCGGTTCGCGGTCTTGTTGGCGAAATCGTACCACTGGTCCTCGACCTTGGTCTGCGTACTCAGGCCGTGTTTGCTGGCCGAGACCAGGAGGTGGTCGCCGTAGAAGATCTCCTCGGCTTTTTTGCGCAGCAGGCTCTGCAGTTCCTTGGGCTCCTCGTCCTTCTTGCCCTTCTTGAGGATGCCGGAGCGGTGGATGGCGGCCTTGATGGAGTTGCCCAGGCTCTTGTCATTGGGCGACACGGCCATGAGCGAGCGGTCCAGGAACTTGAGGAAGCGGTCCTTGTTTACGAAGCGGCCCAAATTGCATTTCTGGCGGAAGAATTGGTAACCAATGGCGTAGAGGTTGTGGGCCATGGTCTTGGGCGTGGAGTACTCGCCCCGGGGCAAGGAGCGCCGCTCCCTGAGGCCTGAGAAGAAGTCGTCAAGGGTCTTGGCGTCCTGGACCTGGGTGTACATGCGCGCCACGTAAATGCCGGAGTGGTCGTCCGAGCCGCCGGTGCGGCCCTTGATCCAGGGGCGGTCGAAGTTTGGCTCGATACCGTGCTTCTCCACCAACCCCTCTATGGCTTCTTGATCCAGGGAATCCAGGATATGGGTCAGGATGGTATTCTGCTGGCCGTCGCGGGTGCCGTTGAGCTCAAAGCGCGGGAAGAGCAGCATCATCTTTTCCACGTGCTCCAGGGTCAGCTTGTCGTTGACCGCGTAGAGGGGGTGGGCGATGCCGTAGATCAGGTCTTCCTGCTGCATGTAGGCGACCAGTTCATAGATGTTCTTGCGCAGCCGCATGAGTTCGGCGTGGATGGCCTCGTCAATGTCCCAGACCAGAACGTGGGTCTTGCACTTGTCCTCGGGGAAGTGGGCGGTCACTTCCTCGCTGATGAAGGTGCCTTCGAGGTGGGCGATCTCCAAGGCGCCGTCAATGGTGTTGTGGTCCGTGATCGTGACCCGGTCCATGCCCCGTTCCTTGGCCAATCGATAGACCAGGGTAGGCTCCATGAAACTTTCAGGACAGCCGATCTTTTTCAGGATCCACTGGGTGGGCCGGGAGGAAAACTTGGAGTGCACATGCAAGTCGATCTTCATCGTTGTACCCCTTGTCTGGGTTGGCGAAGACCAAAATAAAGGGCTCCCAGGGGAAGCCCAATCATAACGGCCGGACGCCCGCCATGACGCGTTTGGCCCTGTCGCCCGCGGCATAGGGACCGTGGTCGCGGAAAAACGTGATGAGCTGGCGCATGATTGGACTCAGTTCTGGCTGCCGGTTGCCAAATAAAAGTGGGACTCTTGTATTACATTTATTACACTGTCTACACAAGCTTGGCTGCTTCCCCGCAGAAGAGCCAAAAACTGTCTAAAGCTTGTTCAGATCTTATAATTCGGGTCTTTGACAGTGACGTGACGAATTTTGTCTTCTTTGATGAAGAAAGGTTACGGAACCGTCATAATATTTCACCGGATATCATGGGCTTGCGCCACGGGAGTTTCACGGCCAAGGTCCAAGGAGGAAAAGGCAAAAATGTCTCAATGTCCTGTGATTACAAGCTTCGAGCAGCATATTCAGCCGCCCGGCCAGGTGTTGACCTCGTACTCCGGGAAACGTACACCATCCCTCTCATTGCCAGGGAGGTTCAGAAATCATGAAAACAGACCTGTGGATACCTATTCTTCATAAAAAACTCGGGATGACCGAGGACACCACGGAGATTGCCGAACGCATCAGCCGTGGCATTGCCGATGAGGGCAATCGCTTCGTGGAAATCGTGGGCGCGCTGATCAATATTCATAAACGCGACTACCACGACGCCCGGGAGATTCGCGTCAAGTTCGAAGGCATGACCACCGAGGTCAGCAAGCAGGGCCGGGAGCTGTTCCTGTACTGCCGCAACGTGCCCATGGGCTGCCTCTACGACGGTAAACAGGTGATCTGGGCCTCTGTGGAGCAGATTTCCGCTGCCATTCGGGACATAATTTTTCCTCCGGCCATGCCCCAGGACTTTTCCCAGGGCGTGGACGTCTCGGCCTACGTGAAAAAGTTCGTGGAGCACGCCGGGTTCCTGTACCGGGGGGAACGGGGCTTGGTCGTGTTCACCTGGGGCGGCCACCGCGTGAACCGCAAGGAATACGAATTCGCCAAACAGGTGGGTTACTGGACGGCCCTGCAACTTCCGGACATGGAGAACATCACGGGTTGCGGTGACGGGATCATGAAGGCCCCGTTCAAGGGCGCGCAAGTGGCCTACGGCAAGCAGTGCACCTTGGAGCGCTTTGGCAAGCGGGACTTTATCGGCTTCACGGAAAAGAACATCCTGGCCGCGGAACCGCCCAACGAGGTGGTCAACCGCTTCGTGGTTTTTCCCAACATCGAGCAGCGCATGGAGGCGTTCATCCGCGCCTCGCACCGGGGCCGCGCCCATCCCGGCGGGCCCGGCACCATTGAGGAAATCCTGACCATGTTGGCCCTGCTCTCGGACCCGCACAACCGGGAAATCCCCTTTGAATTCGACCTGGTGGAACAGCCCGGCGGCGAGTACTTCAAGGCCCTGCAAGAGTATCTGCACACCTGCTTTGGCAACGCAGTGGACGGGATGTACACAATCTTCCTGGACCCGCCCCACAAGTACGCCCAACACCTGGCCGAAACCACCAAGAAGCTGCCCATGCGCTACCTGTGGAACGATGATTTCCGTTTTGATCCCCGTTTCCAAAAGCCCTTTGAAGTGACCTTCGAGTCCATGGAAGCCCTTGACCTCACCCGGGACCAGGAGCCCATGGACCTGCTCATTAATTTGCGCCGCTTTTTCTCTTCCATCGTTCACTTGTCCGTGCGCGACCCGGACATGCTCGATTCCTGGGGTGATGAGCGGCCGCTGATCAGGGGCGACAAGAAGATCGTCACGGCTACCAACGATCTGGTCAAGCGGCTTGAGGACCAGGACCGCATCCACCCCAATAAGAAATACGCCACCCCGTTCCGCATCGAGTAGACCCACGCTAAACGCAATAAATCAGGGGCTTGACCGGCATGTTCGGTCAAGCCCCTTTTCTTTGGTGATAAATGTACGGATATGGATGGTACTGTCGGCTAATACCTGTCCACTACCCGGTTGGCCGGCACGTACCCTTCGTTGCCGGATTGGCGGGAACGCACGTGTTTCCAATCCCCGCGCGTATCCAAGACCATGAGCAGGGTGCCCGGCTCCAGCGTGGAGATCACGCCGCAGGAATAGCTGGCGCAGTCGCGCAGTTGGACTTGGGGGCCGTCTGAAATTATCCAATTGTACCCCTCGGTGGTGGGTTCCACGTCAACTCCCATGGAAGCGCTGCACGCCATGAAGGACACAACAAGGAGGCTGGCGCCAAAAACAAGGATAAAGTGTTTCATGATGGCATTCTCGCTGTGTTGAGGTGTTGATGTTGGTGGAAATGATGACGGGCATGGGGCCGGATTTTGTGAAACTGCCGATCTTGTGCCTTGGAATGGACATGCTTGTCCAGCCCTGACCCGGCAAGGTCATGGACTGATTTGATCCAGGGGTCTGCCCAGGATGACGCGAAATCCCAACTCGCTGTTGCTCAACCGGGGATCAGCTCCTTGGCGGGCGCGGCAATTGACCTGTTCGGCCTTTCCAGTGAACGAACCGCCCCGGACCACATACAGCCCAGTGTCTTCGGTATAAACGGGATTCTCCTGCTCATGGCGGAAATAGGCTTCAGGGTCGTATGTGTCGGCGCCCCATTCCGCCACATTGCCGTTCATGTCGTACAAGCCAAAATGATTGGGAGCCAAGACGCCACGTTCATGGCTCGCAGGCATGGGCGGACCTGACCCTTCAGGCAGGCTGTTGTCCTGGTGCCAGGCCACGGCGTCCAAGTCTTGCCCTCCGGAGAACCGTTCATCCCGGCCTCCGCCAGTGCACGCGTATTCCCACTCCGCCTCGGTGGGCAAGCGGTAGACGTAATCATCCAGACCCTGGTTGAGTTGTTTCAGGAACGCTTCAACATCCTCCAAGGCCATGCGCTCCACGGGAAAGTTGCTTCCGGCTGCGTTGTACGCGGGATTGTCTCCCATGATCGCCTCCCACTCCCCTTGGCCCACCTCATAGGTGCCCATCCAATATCCGTCCAAACAGACCTGGTGCACGGGGTAGGCATCCATGGCGCAATCCT
>QZKZ01000074.1 GCA_004796465.1 Desulfovibrio sp. | reverse complement strand
GCCGTGATCATGGGCTATGACGCGGAGTTCGGGCCTGGCCGCCAGGACCACAACGTAAGCCTGGGGCTGCGGCTGACCTTTTGAGACCTCTGCATACTTGCCCCCTGGCTTGCCCCCTGGCTTCGTTGCTGAAAAAAGCAAGAGCTCACATATGCTCAATATGCTTCGCTCCTGAGTTTTTTTCGCGCCTCGCCTACGAACATTTCTGTAAAGGTCTCAAAAAGGAATTAAGCTGAGGCCTCCTGTTAGGCGGCTTGAGAGGGGCGGCAAAAGCGCGTACAAGGGGCTTTCATCTGCTGCAGGCAAAGGAGCAGGCCAAGGAGAGAATCATGCCCCAAGGATCGGACTTTCACCAACGGATGATGTTCAAGGCCCAGGAAGAGCGGCTCAGCCTGGAGAAACAAGCCCAGGAGATCGACGAGCTGCGCGGGCGGGTGCGCGCCCTGGAGGAGCTTGTTTGCGTCATGTCCTCCAAGCTGGGTATCGAGGGCGAGGACCGTTGGAAACACGGCAAGGTGTGCAAGGCATCCTTTCCCAAATAATCCCCCAAAGCTGTTTTCGCTTCTTATTTGCAAGGCGGGTAGGGAGGCTGGCAAACATCCCGCTGCACACCTCTGCCCTGGCGCCAGCTCCTCATCGCCTCACTTCATAGTGTATGCAAGGCCTTCCGTTTCTTTTAGTCATACTGTCCGCCATAGCGCACGGGTATTGGAATTTTCTGTTCAAGCAGGCGGAGAACAAGGACGCGTTCCTGTGCCTGAGCAAGCTTGTGGAGCCGCTGCTCTACCTTGCTCCGTTTGTCGTGGCCGTGGCCATCTGGGGGTTCCCGCTTTCCTCCCTGTGGTATGTCGCGGTGGGGACCTTGCTGGCTGTGGCCAACTACATCTGTCTGGCCCACAGCTATAAGCGCTTGGATTTGACCGTGGCCTATCCCGTGTCCCGGTCAAGCACCATCTTCCTGCCCTTTCTCGCCTTTCTGCTGTTTGACGAGAGCATCGACTCGGTGGGTTGGCTCTCGGTGATTATTGTTTCCCTGGGTGTGCTGATCATTCCGCGAGCCAGCTTCCGTTTCCGTTCCTTGGCCGGCACGGTCCGGGTCAGCGGTTGGGGAGTGGCCTTCGCGGTCCTGGCCGCCTTGACCGTGGCCCTGTACACCCTCTGGGGCAAGGTGGCCGTGCGCCATCTGCATCCCTTCCTCTACATGTACGGGTACACCTTGGCCTCCAATGCCTATTTTCTCCCCTTGTTGAGAAGGGTCGGCCGCGAGGAGGTTCGTGGGGAGTGGCAACGCAACCGGTGGCGGATTCTGGCCGTGTCGGCCCTGAACACCCTGTCCTTTGTGTTGATCCTTTTCGCCTTGTCCCTGGGCAAGGTGACCTATGTGGGCGCTTTGCGGCAGCTCAGCCTGGTTGTGGGCGTGGGCCTGGGCTGGGTGGTTCTGCGGGAGGCCGTTACCGGGCCGCGGGTGGCCGGGGTGGCGCTGATCATAGTCGGGGCCTGCCTGACCTATATCGCGGGTTAGCTCGCTAAAAAGAAGGGCCGCTCCCGTAAGAGAGCGGCCCTTGTTCATTTCTTGCTCCGAAGAACTTATTCCATGGAAAAGTTCTCTTGCATGTCCCAGATGCCGCAGGGGCAGGCATTGGCGCAAAAACCACAGCCAATGCACTTTTCCGGGTCGCTGACCATTTCGAACTTGCCGTTCTTGCCTTCGCCGCCGTCCAGCGCCGCGCGCGAGATCGCGCCTTGGGGGCAGATGGCTTCGCACAAACCGCAGTCCCTGCACTTGCCGCATGACGAGCATTCCTTGCCGCAGTCTTCCAAGGAACCAAAAGACTCGATACGCGGGTCAAAGTACTCCAGCTTGATGCGCTCGTAATCGATCATTTGGCGGGTGTCGGCCTCGGGGCGGCGGCCCGAGAGCATGTCGTCTATGGCCTTGGCAGCCTTGCGGCCCGCGCCGATGGCGTCGGTCAAAAGGCCGGGCTTGACGATGTCGCCAATGGCGAAAACCTTGTTGTCCGTGGTCTGGAACAGCTCGTTCACGGTGATGTGGCCCCGGTCCGTGGCAATGTTCTCGGGCAGGAACTCCAGGTCGGGCTGGTCGCCGATGGAGAAGATCACGGTGTCTGCTTCCAGGAAATCGCCGCTTTGCAGGTGCACGCCTTTTTCCGTGATCTCCTTGGTGAAGCAGGGCCAACGGAATTTCGCTCCTACGGCCTCGGCATGCTTCTTTTCAATGCCAAAGGCGGCGGGCTTTTGGATGTCGATGAGGGTGATCTTTTCCGTGCCCAGGCGGGCGGCCTCGGTGGCCACGTCGCAACCCACGTTGCCCGCGCCGATGATGACCATGGTCTTGCCGGGGGTGATTGTGCCTTCCTTGGCCTCTTGCAGGAAGGTCAGGGCGGGGATGGCCCGTTCATGGCCCGGCACCGGGATCACCCGGGGCTTTTGAGCGCCCACGGCAATGACCACGTATTCATGGTCCTCGCGCAAGCGGTTGAATTGATCCAAGGAAAGTTTTTGCTTGAGGTGCACGTGGGGCAGCACGTCCTGGGCCCGCTTGACCTCGGCCTCGACCACTTCCTTGGGGATCCGGCTTTCCGGGATGGCCGAGGCGATCTTGCCGCCCAGGGTCTCGGCCATGTCGTAGACAACAGCCTCGTGGCCCATTTGCCGGAGTTGCCAGGCCACGGAGATGCCGCCGGGACCGCCGCCGATAACTGCAACGCGTTTCCCGGAAAGGGGCGGCAGGTCAGGGGTCTTGCTGGAAACACCGGCCTTGCCGATCATGGTGATGTCCACGGGGGTCATGGAACTGGTGGAGCGGGTGCAGCCCTGCATGCACAGGTTTGGGCAGAGGTAGCCGCACACGGTCGCGGGAAAAGGGGTGTAGGCAAGAGCCAAGTCCACCGCTTCATCCACCAGACCGTCGCGCACCAAACGCCAGCGCTCCTGCACGGGCATGCCCGTGGGACAGTTGATCTGGCAGGGAGCTTGGTACTTGTCGTTTTCCCAGACCGGCACAAAGCGGCGTAGATCGCCATGGGTGATGAGCGGAATGGGCGAACGGTCCGTGTCCACCATATCCGCGATCATGCCGCCTTGACCCAAGCCCTGGTCCCAGACCTGGGCGCGGAAATCAGCCATGGAGCGCAGGGACTTGCCCACCTTTTCATAGGGCGTGCGGGCCACGATGAGCTGCCAGTCCTCGCGCTTGGCCAGGGTGTCGAACAGCTCGGATTTACCGATGGCCTCAAGATAGCTCTTGAGGTTGGTGCCGAGCCATTCCCAGTCCGCGTCCTCAATGGGCCGCATGCGGGCGTCATTGAAGCTGAAACCCTGGTGCGGGCCGCGAAAGAAGATGGAGCCGCCGACCATGCCCACACAGGGCCGGTACCCCAGGATATTGTCCGGGTTTTGCGACTCGTGGCCGCACACAACGGCCACGCCGCCGGCCATGAACTCGGCGAAATAGTCGCCTGCCGAGCCCAGGACCCACAGTTCGGGCGGAGCGAACTTGGGGTTGTGCTTGGTCATGGTCATGGCGCGCGCGCCCACGTCTCCGGCCACGAACACTTTGCCTTGGGCCATGGCGTTGCACGCGCCGTTGGTGGCGTTGCCGTGGACCACGATCTCGGCTCCGGCATTGAGCCAGCCAATATCATCCGAGGACGAGCCCATGATTTCGATGCGGGTTCCGGGAAAGCCCATGGAACCAGTACGTTGGCCCGGCGAACCCGTGATCGTGATGTTGATGGGCTCTTCCTTGGAGACCCACAAGCGCCCGCCCAGGCCGTGCTGGCCGCAGGCTTCAATGGTCAGCTCGCGTGCGCCCTTGTGCACTGCTTGCTGTATACGTTCTTCAAGGACGCGCGACTCGATGCGCTTACCGTCCTCCATGCCGTGTAGGGTGACTGCTGTATTTCCCATGAGAGCTCTCTATGGCGTAGTTAATTGTCGGAGTGGTCCTAAACCACGTACTTGATCTGCAACCGTTCGGCCGCGTCCTTGTCCGCGATGCCCAAGGCGTCGGACATGCCGATGGGCAGGGTGGTGGAGCGGCCCAGGGGCGCGAGAGTCTTGCGCATTTCCATGTCAAAGCCGAGATACACGTCCACCAAGCGCTCAGCCACCTTTTCCGGATCCAAGCGGCGATACAAGCGGGGATCCTGGGAAGTGATGCCCTTGGGGCACATGCCGATGTTGCAGATGTTGCAGCGGTCGCCTTCGGTGCCCAAGCAACCGGCGGCAGCCTGCATCATGTACTTGCCGGACTGGACCATGGACGCGCCGAGCATGATCAGGGCCGCGGCGTTGGCCGCCAGGTTGCCGTTCTTGCCGATGCCGCCGCCCGCGATGAGCGGCAGTTCGTTCTGGCTACCGGTCTTGACCAGGTTCAGGTAACAATCCCGCAGGTTGGAAGCGATGGGGTGGCCCATGTGGTCCATGGACACGTTGTAGGCCGCGCCCGTGCCGCCGTCCTCGCCGTCAATGGCCAGGGCTGCCGCATAGGGGTTGCGGGTCAGGTTGTTCAAAACCGCCATTGAGGTCGAAGAGGCGGAAATCTTGGGGTAGACAGGCACGCGGAAGCCCCAGGCCATGTACATGGACTGGATCATCTTGGCCACGGCCTCTTCAATGGAGTACTTGGTCTGGTGCGTGGGCGGGCTGGGCAGGCTCACGCCCTCGGGCACGCCGCGAATGGCCGCGATGAGCTTGTTGACCTTGTACCACATGAGCAGGCCGCCGTCGCCGGGTTTGGCGCCCTGGCCGTACTTGATCTCCACGGCGCAAGGGTCTTCCACCATTTCCGGGATGGAGCGGATGATTTCGTCCCAGCCAAAGTAGCCGCTGGCGATCTGAAGAATAACGTATTTGATGAAGCGCGAACGCAGAAGCCTGGGCGGGCAGCCGCCCTCGCCCGTGCAAAAGCGCACCGGCATGTTCAGCTCTTCATTGAGGTAGGTCACGCCCATGATCAGGCCTTCCCACATGTTCGGGGAAAGCGCGCCAAAGGACATGGAGCCGATGACCAGGGGGTAGATTTCCCGCACCGGAGGAGCCCAGCCGTTTTCCGTGATGGCGGTCAATCCTTGTTCCGGCGACTGCACGCGGCCGAGCAAGGTGCGCAATTCAAACTCGTGGCGGCCCGCATCAAGGGCCGGGTCCGTGAGCATGGAAATGCGGATGAATTTCAATTGGTCCAGAAGGCTTTCGTTGGTGTTGCGCCTACCACCGCGAGTGCGGGGCTGGCCGCCCCGGTTCATGTGAAAGCGGTGGGTGATGGCCTCGGGCTTGGACACGGGCTTGATGGCGTTGTTGGGGCAGACCATGTTGCACATGCCGCAACCCACGCAACGGTACGCCGGGTCCGTGCGCTGGCGAATGCCGTAGAACACCGAGAACTTGGTCTCGGTTTTTTCGACCAAACTGGGCGCCGTGGCCAATTGGCGCTTGCGAAACACGCCCAGTTCAATGGCGTTCACCGGGCAGACCGTGGTGCACCTCCCGCACAGGGTGCAGGCGTCCTTATCCCAGTCGATCTGCCAGGGCAGGTCCGTTACACTCAGTGTAGACGGGGTAATAGGTCGAGCTGATTGCATATGGTGATCTCCTGGCAGTCCGGGCGGACAATGGCGGTATCAAGATACATGGGTTGAAAGTCTTGGCTCTGGTCGCGGTCGGGCACAGCGGCGTTCACGCCGCACACTTCCGAGGCAAAGGCGAAGATGCCGGGCTTGCCGCCCACAATGCCGGGCCTGAGCTTCTTGCGGTCCTGGACCATGAACATGGTCTTGTCCTGCAGGCAGCCGATGACGCAGTTGGGGCCGTCAATGATCAGCTTGCGGCAGAGCTGCTTGATGCGCAGGAGCCGTTCCCGATCGCGGTGGGATTCCAATTCCTGCTCGGACAAGGGCGTTATTACATGTTTGTAATATTCAATGCCCAATCCCAATTTTTTGGTGACATAGTGGGCGATGTGCGCGAACACCTCGGAGTCGGATTGGTAACCCATGTAACCCGTGATGTTCCTGGATTCCAGGTACTCCCGGATGGGCACGAATGCCGTGTTCTCGCCATTGGTCATGGTGCACACGCCCTGAATAAAGAAGGGGTGGCAAGCATAGAGATTGATGGCGTAGTTGGTGTTCTGGCGGCCCTGGGCCAGGATGCGGCCCGCGGCAAGCTCGGGGCGGTCCAGGCCGAGATATTCGGCGATGGCCATGGGGTCGCCCACTTCCTTGAGCATGATCGTGTCCGGCCAGAAGCTGAACACGCGCATGTCCTGGTGTTCCTCACCGGAGTAACGCAGCTCCAGGCGGGAACTCAGCAGGAGAAGTTCGCGCTCCTCTTGGGTCATGGTTGCCCAGTTCTTGGGTGTGTCATAGGCCCGGGCCAGGTAGGTGCCACGGCTGGGCGTGCCCAGCGGCGGAGCGGTTTGAGGGGTGAGCGCCAAGCTGTATTTGGGCGAAAAGCCCAGCTGGTGCATGAATTCATCCAAGCGCTTGAGGCCCTCGTCCGTGAAAATTCCCGACAAGATGGGTGCGTCCTTCATATCGGCAAAAGGTCCGCCCAGGTCGTGGAGAAAAAGACCCACACCGGAGCCGTCGTGACCTTCCTTCATCACGTTGAGCGCGTTGAGCGCGACAATGGGAGACACAGGCTCCCTGCTGGCAAGAGCAAATAAGCGGCACATAACCGCCTCCCTAACAGTAATGTTTACGAAATCGTGACCACGCGGTCGTCTTCCATAGGTGGAAATGTCGCTGGAGTCAAATATCCTGCTTTATATGAGGATATAGAGAGGGCGATGAGCGCGTGAGATTAGACGGCGCAGGGGAGCGCTGGAGATATTGCGAGGCCGGGCTGTCCGGCCTCGGGAAAACAGGATCAAGGCAGGTTACGCGGCCGCGACTTTGAGCGCGCTATCCGTGGCCGAGAGCACGTAGGCCTTGCCTCCGGCGTCAAGGTCGTACGTGTTCCCGGGATACAGAGTGCACCGGGGCGACCAGTCGCCGCCGATCATCACGTCCCGGGCCCCGCCGTTTTCCTCGTAGCGCACGGTGGTGCCGTCCGCCAGGGTGACCACATCCGCTTCATTGATTTCCACGGGAAGATCCGCATCACTATAGTCCATGCCCGCCTCCTTGGTTGTGGTGGTCAGCCATGCGCCTTGTCCGCTCCCCACAACGGCTCACAGTGTCGGGAGAGCCGTTGAATTACGAGAAAAATACTACTCCTTGTGCATTAATTGTCAAGCCGGCCCCAGGTGGAGAACGGTCCGCCGCACCTTGCAATGAGCGCTTCAGTTTTTTCCGGGTTCGGGGTATCAGGCCGCACGGGCAGAAACCCATCCGCCGAGGAATTGTCCCCTATGAAGCCTATCCGCCTTGACCCGGAGAACGTTAGCCGCATCCTCATCTGCCAATTGCGCCAGATCGGGGACGTGCTGCTGTCCACGCCATCTGCCCAGTTACTTAAACAAGCCTTTCCCCAGGCCGAAGTCCACGTGTTCACGGAAAAAAAATGCGCGGACGTGCTCACCAACAATCCAGACATCGATTTGATTTGGGCGGTGGACAGGTCCAAGCTGACGCACCTGGGCAAGGAAATCGGCTTCTACCGCCGAGTAGCGAGCCAGGGGTACGACCTGGTGCTGGATTTCCAGCAATTGCCGCGTTGCCGTTGGGTGGTGGCCTTTTCCCGGGCCAAGGTGCGGCTCACCTATCCGCCGCCCTGGTACAACCGCTGGCTCTATACCCATTGGCGAGTCCAGGACACGGGCTATTCCGCCATGGCCAAGGCCAGCCTCTTGAAGGTCCTGGGCATTGAGTGGCAGGGAGAAAAACCCCAACTCGTGCTCACGGACAAGGAGCGGGCCGAGGCTGAAGGCCTGCTGCAAATCATGGGTATTGCACCGGGCACGCGGCTGGTCACAGTGGACCCCACGCATCGCCGGTCAGCTCGGCGTTGGCCCTTGGGCCATTTTGCCCGCTTCATTGAGATGGCGGCCCAGGCCCATCCCGATTGCCGTTTCCTGGTGCTCTACGGACCCGGTGAGCAGCAGGACGCCGAGGCCGTGCTGGCCCAAGTCCCGGAGTCCGCCAAACACGCGTGTCTGACCACGGAAAAGGTTCTTCCCTTGCGCACGGCCGCTGCAGTGATCGAACAGGCTGACCTGCACCTGGGCAATTGTTCGGGGCCCAGGCATTTGGCCGTGGCCGTGGGCACGCCTACCCTGATTACCCTTGGCGCCACGAGCTGGGCCTGGACTTATCCCGGCCCCGGCCACAAGGCGCTTTCCCTGGGCCTGGATTGCCAGCCCTGCAATGAAAACACCTGCCCCAAGGCCGACCCACCGCCGTGCCTGGACGGACTGGCCCCTGAAACCGTTCTCTCCGAATTCACCGGACTTCTTGACGAGTACGGCAGAACCAACGGCTTGGGATCGCCCCGGTCGGAAAAGGCGGCCTGGGCCTTGGCCGGAGGCCCCGAGGTTTTTTCCTCGTTGGTGGGTGATAGTCCGGCGGAGTGACGATCAGTTCGCGTTGGACCGGGCGTGTGCAAACAACGCCAAGCTCCGGCGCAGGAACTCCTGGTCCGTGAGCAGAACCATACGCCGGTTCAGGGAGGCGACCAGCCCCTGGCTGAACCCAGTATCAAAGAGGCCGCGCTCCACAAGTCCGGCCATGGCCGCTATGTCTTCTGGATCGAACAGGGCGCGGTTGGGCAGCAGGTTGGGCAGCACGCCAACCGTTGAGGCCAGCAAGGGCCGCTCGCAGGCCATGATTTCCATGGCTGAGCGGGCAATGGCCTCGGACCACAGGGAAGGGATCACGGCCAAGTCCAGGGCGCTGATGCAGGCCGCGATATCCTCGCGGCGGCCAGTGATGGCGGTGATTTCAGCCACACCCGCCTCGCTCGCCCACGCTTCCACTTGTTCCCGGCTCGTTGCCGTGGCGAATCCAATGAGCAGGATGCGAACGTTATCCCGGCCTTGCACAACCAGTTGCCCTACAGCTTGAAGAAACTCCTTGTGCCCCTTGACCCGGTCAAAGCGGCCGAGCAGGCCCACGACCCGATGCTGGTCCGTGTAGCCGAATTCGCTACGCACCCGGCTGCGGCCTGTGGCGTCAAATGAAAACCGTTCGGTGTCCACGCCGCCGTAAATCAGGGCGATCCGTTCCTTGGGCACGCCCAGGTCTCGGCGGAAGGCGCGCAACAAAGCGGGATTGGCCGCGGTCACCGCATCCGCCGCCTTGGTGTGCAGCCAGCGGTTGAATCCGTTGGCCTTGGGCAGCCGTTGATCGCCACGGGTGCGCACCAAGGCGAACGTCCCTCCGAGCCGCCGAAGTAAACCAAAGAATATGAAGGACTCCCCCCTGTGGCAGTTGATGAGGTCCGGAGAGAAACGCCGTATCAGGCGGCGCAGGGAAAAGGGCAGGCCCAGCAGGGTGAAGGGATTGCGGGAATTCAGGGGCAAGACAGCCACAGGAAGGCCCATGGCCTTGGCCTCGGTTTCTACGGGCGAACCGGGAATGGTCAGCGCCAGGACCTCGTGCCCGGCACCTTGGAGCAGCCTGGCCTGGTTCAGGGCGAACCACGCCGTGGCGTTGACCCAGCGCACGTTTATGACTTGCAGGATTTTCATGGATGGCGATTTTTCACGTTACTTACGTTTCTTTGTTCATCCCTTCTTTCATAGAACGGCGGCGTGATCAGGGCAAGCAGGGCCGCGTGCGCGTCCTTGCCCCAGACCTGGTTCCCGCGCTACATGCTCGGGGAGGAGCAGGAGACCATGGCGAAACAGGAACTGGTGTCGGTCATCATTCCGGTGTGTAACCGGCCCGAACTGGTGGAGCGGGCCGTGCGCTCGGTTTTCGCCCAGTCTTGTGACAACTGGGAGTTGATCGTAATCAATGACGGGTCCACGGATCACACCAGTGAGGTCCTGGACAGCCTGGCCAAGGAAGCACAAGGCAGAATGCGAGTAGTGAACCAGGAAAACCGGGGCGTGTCAGCTGCCCGTAACACGGGTATGGCCCTGGCCCAGGCAGACCTCATTGCCTTGCTCGACTCGGATGACGAGTGGATGTCGCGCAAACTGGAGCTGCACGTCCCGTTTCTGCGCGAGAACGGTTTCGAGATCTGCCAGACCCAGGAGATTTGGATGCGCGGGGGCAAGCGGGTGAATCCCATGCGCAAGCACGCCAAGCCCTCGGGCCGCTTTTTTATCCAGGCCCTGGAAATGTGCTTGGTAAGCCCCTCCTGCGTCATGTTTTCCCAAAAATTCCTCGGAGATGTAGGAAACTTTGACGAAAGCCTGCCTGCCTGCGAGGACTACGATCTATGGCTGCGGGCTCTCACGGGATTCGATATCGGGCTCTTGGAGCACGCCTTGACCATCCGCCATGGCGGCAGGCCGGACCAGCTTTCAGCCAGGTACACGGGTCTGGACCTCTACCGCATCCGGGCTATGGCCAAGCTCCTGGACCCGGAACGGCCGCTGCCCGTCCCCTTGACTCCGGAACACAAGGAAATGGTGCTGCGGGTCATGTTGGCCAAGGCCGAGGTCTACGTAGCGGGCTGTCTCAAGCGGGGCAGGGTTGAAGAAGCCCAACGCGTGCAAGCCTTGGTCGACGCCGCCAAGAAATCGGCGCAAACGCGAACTTAAGCAAGAATTTCTTGCTTAAACACGGCCTTGGCCTTGACCGTGTTCAGCAAATCCGTCAGCGTGGCAATGACGTTTTCCCGGATGTCGCCTGCTACCACGAGGAACAGCAGGTCGTCGCCCGGAACCAGTTCGCCTGCCACGGCATGGATTTTGATAGCAAAAATGCCGGGACGGGTTTCCATGTCCTGGCGAATGGCTTCCATGGTGTCGTAGTCCGGAGTGACGTTGACGCTGGTTACGGTTGAGCGGTCATTGCGCGACCAGGACCGGACCACGCCGTTGTGGGCCAGGACCATGCCCACGTTGTCGGAAAAGCCGTCCATGGCCTTAATCTCGGAAATCAGGGAAGCGATATCCATATGAACTCCATGCATGGATTTGGTGAGCCACAATGGCCCAATTAAAGACGCTGCTCGATAAACTGCCCGTATTCAGCGAAACCCGCATGGTCAGCAACGGGTTCGGGGTCTGGTTGGCCTGGAAGACTGAACTCAATCCCGCGGTGCACCAGACCCTGTCCGACTACGGCGGGCTGGTGATCTCCCAGGACCGGCACCAATCCCTGTGGTTTTTCTTTTCCAGCGACGTTTTTTTGGCTTTGGCCAAATTGGAAATATGGGCCCGCCTCAATCCTATTCCTGTTTTTGTGCAAGTGGCTCCGGCCAAGCTCCTGTTGGGACTCAAACTTGAGCGTTCCCTGGCCATGGAAGCCAACCTGGCGACCCAGGACGCCATGGTCCCGGACGAGTTCGAGGTCTGGGTGCATCCCAAGGCCTCGGAAACCGCCAAGGCCATCCCTGGGATCAGTTTTGCCAAGGCCGCGAAACGCAGCGGGCTTGCGCCCCTGAATTGGCAACAGTTCCAGGCCGACCCCCGCTTGCCCTACCAGTCCTCCCTGGGCTGGTACCTGGTGCTCAAACCCCTGGGCAACCCCCTGGACAAGACCTTTCTCGCGGGGTGGCGGGATTTCTACGAGGAACTCGATATTTTGCTCAAGCGCATGAAGCTTAAATTCATGTTGCACGAATTTTATCTGATGTTCCCCCTGGAAAACCTAAGGCAACTCAGGGCTTGGTGCAAGGAGTACCTGGGGCTCATGCGCCGACTCAAGGACGAGAACAAGGAGTTGTACTGGCCCTGTGTCCAGGCCGTGGCCGACAAGAAAGGGCTCAACTTCAACGCGGAATTGCCCGGCAAGTTCAACCTGGATTGGGGCCAGCTCATGCCGGATTTCCCGCACATGAGCTACCGCACGGCCTTCTTGATGGGCGAGGGCTTTCGCATCAATGACGTGCGCTTTTCCGTGGACCAGGGCAAAGTCGAAGACTGGTGCAACGTCAGTTTGACCGGGGATTTTGCCGAGGGCGCGGGCGTCCTGCCCGTGGAGCTGCCCAAACGTTTGGTGGCCGGGCGCAATCCCAATTGTTTTTATTGCGGCCTGCGCACCCATGAGCCCACGGACTGCCCGAGCCGGGCCATGGCCTCCCTGGACACCATCATTTGGGAACATGTGGCCCAAATCGGTTTTGAGGATATGCAAAAGGGCTTGCTGGCCATGGACGACGCCTTGGCCACAAAACCGGAGCAGGGCGTGGCCGCGCTCATGGAAGGGGACGCGGTCCCCAACAAGCTTATGCGAGCCTTGTTCGAGATCAATGCGCCGGTGCAACTGCGCATGGCCCAGACCGTGATGCGCAGTCTGGGCAAAGAATATCCCAAGGGGCTCAGCCAACTGGGGCCTGCCCAAGGTGAATTCATCTGGGAAGGCCTGGAGGCGCTTCGGGCCGGGGAGCATATGCAGGCGGACCGTATATTTGGTAAGGCCATGCTCAAACATCCCCGCATGTACCAGGCAAGGACCCTGCAAGGATACGTGGCCCTGGAAAGGGGAGACCCGGCCAAGGCCGTGCCCATATGGCAAGAGGCCGAGGCTATGTCCAATACGCCCTTGCAACAGGCCTATTTGATTTTTCTGCAAGCCCGGGGCTTGGAAATTACCGGGAAATACCAGGCTGCCCTGGCCATGTACAAGAACCTGCTCAACACGTCGCCGCGTTGGTTGGATGGGCTCTACCGCCAAGGCGTGTGTTTGGTGAAAATGGGCTTTGCGGACCAGGCCATGGGCTTTTTCGAGGACCTGATCCAGCGCGATCCCCATATGTTCAACCGGGTACTGTTCGATCCTGAGTTGGAGCGGGGGCACTTGCAGTTGCTCACGGCCATGCACGGCCCTTTCGCCACGGCCGAGGCCAAGGCTGATGAAGAAAAACAAGCCCTGGAGGAAATCGACGAGGAAGTGGCCAAGTGGTTTCCCAAGGACCATGCCTTTGCCGAGGAAGCGGGCAACCGCATCGGCCTCTTGCAGGCCCAAGGGGATGTGCGCAATTTCGTGGCCTTCAACAGGGTGGTCCAGGGCCGCATGGACTTGTCCCGGGACCTCATGGGCAAGATCGATGACGAATCCAAGGCTTTGCGCGAGTATTTTGAAAGCTTGATGGGCAGGCTTCGGGAGGTGCGTGGCGAGGCTTCCTGGTTTCCCTTTCCCCGTTTGCTCGTGGATTTCAACAAGGACTTCAACTTTTGCGCCAAATCCTTGAACTGGGCCATGGGCCAGCATTTTCAATTGCCGGAAAAATTCCGCAAGGCCCAGGAGATTTCCGACAAGATCGAGGAAAAGCTCGTGGCCCTGGAGACCAGGCTCAAGACCCTCAAGGTGGTCCGCGACGCCACCCTGTTCATTCTGATCATGGGCAAGACCTTTTTTTGGTTGGAAATCCTTGGTTTGGTGGCTTCGTTGCTGCTACTGCCTCTGGGCGTGTACCTTGGCCAGCAAACAGGCCAGGAATGGGCCTCGGGTCTGGTGGAGCGCCAGAAATGGGAGCTGCAAAAGGGCATGATCATTATTTTGTCCGTGTCCGCCCTGGCCATCTCCGTGTTGCGTTCCGTGCTGGTCTTTGACAAAAAAAGAACCAAGTTGTTTGAGAAAATGGAGGCGCAAGAGCAGGAACGAGCCAGGCAAAAGGCCGCGGCTTCGTAAGCCTTCAAAAGTATCCTGGATTTTTTGCGGCCACACCTAACCCCACGGAGCAGACATGGCAACGGACCTCGCCGTATACGGACCTTTCAATATCCCCTTTGGCCCTGATCCGGACACGGGTAAGGGGAAGAAGATCACCAAGGAACACGTGCAAGATTTTTGGGAGGAAGACGGCAAAAAGGTTCGCTCCAAGGAAGGGTGCTGGGTGTTTGGCCTGAAAATCGACCGCTCCATCAAGCCCTGGTACGTGGGCAAGACCACGGACCGCTTTAAGGACGCCAGCCTGACGCCTTCCAAACGGACCATATACAACAAGATTCTAGCCAAGAGTACCCGGGGCAAGCCCGTGATGTTCTTTGTCGCGCCACGGGGCAATGCCAAGTCCGTGCCCACGGCCTCGGTGTCCGATCTGTGGGTGCATCTGGCCCAATACGCCATGGCCCGCAACGACAAGCTCAGGACCGTGCAGAGCCTCAAAAGCGTACCCAAATGGTCCATCACCGGACTGGTGCGCAGCGGGGCCAAACCCTCCACGGAAGTCAAGCATTTCAAGAAGATGCTCGATATCTAACGCCATGCCTGCGGCTCCAACGAACTGGGTATGCCGATACTCCAAAGGGCGGTGTCTGAGTCCGCCACAGTGCTAAGGAACAACCATGCTCATGAAACTCTATTCCCGTCAGGCGCGTTGCCCTGCCGGATTCTTTGGGCGTTTTTTCATGGCCCGCATTTTTGAAAAGGGCAATGCCGCGCTCAATATGCTCATGCTGGAGCGCGTGGCCCCAAAGGACGGGGACCATATCCTGGAAATCGGTTTTGGTGGCGGATGGTGCATCAAGTTCATGGCCGGGGCCCTCACCCAAGGGAGAGTCGAGGGCATCGATACGTCAGAAGCCATGTTGCGCGCGGCCCAAAAGCGGAACCGTCAAGATATCGCCTCGGGCAAGGTCACGTTGGTCCACGGCGACTTCGATCATGCTGAATATCCCCAGGGCAGCTTCGATACCGTGTGTACGGCCAACACCATCTACTTTTGGCCGGACCAGCAAGCCACGCTCAACAAGATTCATTCGATCCTCAAGCCAGGCGGAAGGTTGCTCCTCGCCTTTGTGGATAAAAGCAAGATACAAGCCATGGGCCTGGACATGACGGTCTTCACACCCGTCTCCCTTCAAGAGGCTCGGGAGATGCTGGATGGTGCGGGGTTCAGCAGTGTGGAACACCATGAAGTGCCCAAACCGCCCGGGGTCATGTTCTGCATGGAAGCATTGAAGTAACCGGCATTCATTGGAACAAAAAAAAGCGGGACCCCATGGGTCCCGCTTGATGCGTCGATGTGTAATGGAATTACACGCAGCCCGTGGGCTTGGGCAGGCCGGCCATCTTACAGGCTCCCTTGCCCGGACCCGAGGGGAACAGCTCATAGATTTGTTTCAGCTTGAAACCGGTCACCTTGGACAGGATGCGGACCATGGGGGCGATGCCGTTCTTCTTGTAGTAGTCCTGCAGGAATTCGATGACCTTTTTGTGGTCGTCGGAGATTTCCTTGATGCCTTCGGATTCCTTCACGAAGTCGACCCACTCGTCACACCAGTCTTCGAATTTTTGCAAGAAACCGTCTTCGTCGACTTCAAAGGTTTTACCAGCATGTTCAACAGTAGCCATTGGATACCCTCCTTGATACTTGATACCATGGGTTGTTGACGTTGATGAAGCGCGATTCGATGAACCGCAAGGCCGTTATCATTGACCCGGTCCCGGGTCGTGACGTCTTTGACATGGTCGCAAAAAAATCCTTGGAGGCCGCAGTCAAACGTTCATAGGCTCAAGGTACACATTTCCTAAAATGCTTGTGACGGGTTTGTCAATCCCTTTGTCTCGGAATGGGCATTACTTGCCATCAAAATTTTGAGCACCGGTCAATTCTTCCAGGTGGTTGCGGGCAAACTCCAGACTCGGGTCCAACTCCAGGGCCGAACTCAGGTAGTCCTTGGCTGACTCGTGGCGGCCCATGAACTTGTGGCAAATTCCCAAGTTGGCCAAATCCATGGCAGAACCCCGGTCCAGGTCCAGTGCCCGGGCAAAGTCTTCAGCTGCTATTGTATACCTTTGCAGTTTGAATTTGGCAACCCCGCGCAGGTTAAAATACTCCTTTACTTCGGGGCAGGCGGTTACGGCCCGGTCCAGGTGGGGGAGCATGGCTTCCCAGTCTTCCAGGTATTGCAGAGCATGGGCCTGATAAAAGGCTGCCAGGCCTTTGGAGTCGGCGTCAGGCTGTAGGGGCTCGGCGCGGGCAAAGTGTTCAAGGGCCGCCAAGGGGTCGCCCATGCGCAGGGCGAGCAGCCCCTGGAAAAAGGGCGTGAAGTGAGCGCTGGGGTAGATGTCCTCAAGCACGCCGAGGCCTGCTTGGGCCAAAACAGGGTCCACGTCCTCGGCCAGCTTGCGGCCCGTGAACAAGCCCAGACTGGCATGCAGATCCCGTTCGCGGAAACCGAAACCAGGAACAAAGGTGTAGGCTGCGGACAAGCCCAACTCGGGCTGGGAAGTCTCCACGGCCAGGAGCTGATAGCCCTGGCTGTCAAGGCCTTGGGCCAGGAGTTTGAGTTCGTCGAGCATGTCCTCGCGTTCAATGTTGGGCAGGGAGTCGAGGGGAACCATCGGGCCTTTTTCCAGCCAGGCCGCTTCGGACCAGTCCGCGAACTTGGAAAGCCCCGAGGCCTCGTACACCGCGCCGGTCTCAAAATCTCCGGCCAGTTGGGCCACCTCGGCTAGAGCGCGGATAGCAGCCTTGGCTGGTGAAGCAGCGGTTCCAGCCGTGAACACGATTTCCGAAAGTCCGGGAAAGGTGACGGGGTCCATGCAAATGGCCGCTACCGTGGGCACGGGCATGGACAGGGTAAAATCCTTGAGCAGCACGCGAATGCCGTTGTCCCGGAACTTGGCCAGCAGTCCCTTCAGCACGGGGTCCTGGAGCGAGTCCGGGTCAATGGTCGGCGTCTCCGTGTGTTCCCGGTCAATGACCGCGCATACGTGGCGCTCCACCAGTTCGCACGCGCCCTGGAATACGGCCTCGGTGGTGGTGTTGCCTGCGCAGGAGCCGTTGAATTCATTGAGGGTCTTGAACCAGTCCAGGGGGACCGTGACTTCTTGTCCCATGGCCACGTCCAGGGCCGGGCAAAAACGCCAGGCCAGGAGGTCGAGCACCTGGCGCGCCTTGTCTTCGCCGAGGTCCTCGCCCACGGATTGGAGCATGCGCGGAAGGGGCAGGAGGTTGGAGAAGCGCTCCTCGGCCTGGGACCAGGTGGCGGAGGTGAAGTTGGCCGGGTCGTTCCAAAAGGCGAAAAAGCTGTAGCGCTCCACCAGCTCCATGAGGCCCGAGGCCTCGGCCTGGGCCGGAGACGCGCCCTTGCCCATCTGCTTGCGGGTGGGCATGATTTCCCGCGCATCAGGTCCGGCCATGGAAACGAACACTGGAATGCCCAGCCTGCCCGTGTCAATACGCCGGGATTCCGCGAGAATGGAGCGGCCTGAGCCAGAAAACGCTGCCTTGGCCCGGGCCACGGTCTCCTCGGGAGTGACGGCCTTGTCCTGGTCCGAGGTGTAGCCCTTGGGGCAGGGGGCAAGCTGCATTACGCCGCCCCTTGTGCTTGCTTGCGCGCCTTGAGGCGGTGGATGGAGATGAGGTGGCGCTCCAGTTCACCTGTGGTCGCGGATTCCGCCTTGCAGCCGATGACCTTTTCCTGGATCAGGAATTCCTTGTCCGCCAATTTGAAGAAAGTTTTTGATTTACGGCGGTAGTCCTTGGCCAGGATAGCTTCGCCGTCCGGGGCCAAGTGCTTGAGCAGGAATTTGACCAGGCCCCGGCTCTGCTCTTCCCGCTCAATGGCTTCGCAGGCCAGGATATACTGGTAGCGGTGGTCCAGGCGGCTCTGGGTGTAGTCGACCCTGGCGGTCCGCGCCCGGTCCTGGAGGTCGTTCTTGAGGATATTGATGCGGGCGAAGAGCAGGGCGTCTTCTTCAATGTCCGAGATGGTCACGTCAGCGCCTTTGGCCGCGGCAAACACCCCGGCCACGCCCAGACCCGCGCCCACCTCCAGCACCTCGGCGCCCTCGCCGACGCCCAGCTTGCCCAGGGAAAAGGCCAGCATCATGTTCGCGGGCCAGATCCGCGCCCAAAAGGGCAACTGCACCCGGCCTTGCTCGGCCTGGTCCACCAGGCGCTCCACATGGGCGGCCATATCAGTGATTTGGGCGAACTCCAGGGTCAGGCCGTCAACGGTCATGGGCTCGAAGTGCAAGGCATACTTGTCTTGCGCCCGATCCAGCAGTTGCTCCAAACTTGCGTCAGCAAAGTACTCACTCATGAGGCATTGCCCTATCAGCAGGGGTGGGGTTTGTAAACG
>QZKZ01000300.1 GCA_004796465.1 Desulfovibrio sp. | reverse complement strand
GCGGGAATAACTCAGTGGTAGAGTGCAACCTTGCCAAGGTTGAAGTCGCGGGTTCAAATCCCGTTTCCCGCTCCAGCGCATGAAAAAGGCCGTCCTCGTTTGAGGGCGGCCTTTTTTGTTGCCCCTGTCGGAGCCTTCCTTATGAGCTGTTTTCTTGGGACTCGGACGCCTTGCCCAGGGCTTCGGCCACCCAGTTGTTGAGGCTCTTGCCCGATGCCGCGGCCTGGCGCGCTATGAGCTGGTGCAGTTCCGGAGCAATGCGCACGTTGAATCGCCCGGAATACGGTTTGTCCGGTTCTTTGCCCTGTTGCCCGCAGAACTCCAGGTAGTCTTCCACCGAATCGGCCAGGGCCTCGCGCAACTCATCCACTGACCGCCCCTGAAAGGTGACCACGTCGGCCATGTGCAGCACCTCGCCGTGGAACACATCCGCGTCTGGATCATATTCAAAGCGGCCTTGATAGCCCTTGTAGGAGAGTATGTTCATGGTTTGACTCCTGCGTTTTTCAGGAACCGGCGCAGGGATTTTACAGCGCCCTTGTCCGTGGTTGGCAGGGGATGTGGCCGGTGGAATACGGCAAGCATCCCTTTCAGCTCCACCCGCACCCTGGAACCGCGTCCTTCGGACAGCTCAGCGCCTAACGCTCGGAGCAGCGATTCAATGTCTGCCCAGGCTATGTTTGGGCTGACCGGATCTGTGAAGACCGCGTGCAGGGTTTTGCGGTGTTTGTTGTTCACGGGAGGATGGTACCACAGGTTAGTGACAAGTCAAGAGTGTGTGGAGGAGTTCATCAGGGTATGAAGTCGAAGGATTAGAGGCCGCTTCCTGCTCCAGCGTATGAAAAAGGCAGTCCTCGTTTGAGGGCGGCCTTTTTTGTTGACGTCGGACATAACCCAAGCTTTTGCTTCCTTCCCTCCCCCCTTGCGCTCCCCAAAAACTAGCGTATGATTGCCCCATCCCCCTTGTCTTGGAATCCCCCTATCCCAGGAGAATCCATGAACATCCTGCTGGCGTACCCCCAGTATCCGGACACGTTTTGGAGCTTTCGCTCCGTTTTGAAATACCTCGGTAAAAAAGCCGCGTTCCCGCCGCTGGGCCTGCTCACTGTTGGAGCCATGCTGCCCAAGGGCTGGAGCGTGCGGCTCGTGGACGTGAACGTGACCCCGCTCTCGGACGAAGACATTGAGTGGGCGGACATGGTCTTTATCAGCGCCATGATCGTGCAGAAAATTTCTGCGGCCGAGATCGCTGCTCGTTGCCAAGCATTGGGCAAAACCGTGGTCGCGGGCGGCCCGCTGTTCAACACCATGGACGGCAAATTCGACAACGTGGACCACTTTGTACTCGACGAAGCTGAGATCACCCTGCCGCTGTTTCTCGCGGACCTGGAACAAGGAAACGCCAAACACATCTACCGCAGCAAAGAGCGGCCCGACGTGAAAACCACGCCCATCCCGGCCTGGCATCTCCTGGACATGAAAAAATACGCCACCATGTCCGTGCAGTACTCGCGCGGCTGCCCGTTCAACTGCGAGTTCTGCGACATCGTGATCATGAACGGCCGCATCCCGCGCACCAAGTCTCCGGACCAGATCCTGGCCGAGATGGAGGCGCTGCACGACGCGGGTTGGCGCGGCGGCGTGTTCATCGTGGACGACAACTTCATCGGCAACACAGCCGAGGTCAAACGCATGCTGCCCCGGCTCATTGACTGGCAACACGGCAAACGCCACCCCTTCACCTTCCTCACCGAGGCCAGCACCAACCTGGCCGACGACGAGGAACTCATGAAGCTCATGAGCGCGGCCAATTTTCACAAGGTGTTCCTGGGCATCGAGACCCCTGAAGTGGACAGCCTCAAGGAATGCGGCAAACATCAAAACGCGAGCCGCGACCTGAGCGAGGCCGTGCGCGTGATCCAGAGCCACGGGCTGCAGGTCATGGGCGGCTTTATCGTGGGCTTTGACAATGACACGGAATCAACCTTTGACGCCCAGGTCCGCTTCATCCAGCAGGTGGGCATTGTCACGGCCATGGTGGGCATGCTCAACGCCCTGCCCCAGACCCGGCTCTGGCACCGGCTGCGCAATGAAAAGCGCCTCCTGGAAACAGCCAACCTGAGCGGCGAAAACACGGACTCCTGCGTGAACTTTGAGCCGCGCATGGGCCGCAGCGCTCTGATCGAGGGCTACCGCAGCCTGGTGTCGAGGCTCTACTCCCGCAGGATGTACTACGAGCGGATCAACACCTTTCTCAAGAACTACAAGCCCACAGCAAAAAGCCGCGTGACCTGGCCCCAGATCCGGGCCCTGGTCCGCAGCACCTGGCGCATTGGCTTGCTCTCCCCGGCCAGCCCCTATTATTGGCGGCTGATGCTCAAGACGCTGTTCACCAATTTCCGCGCCCTGCCCGTGGCCGTGGAAATGATGATCTGCGGCGAACACTTCCACCGCATGCGCGGCCGGTTGCGCAGGTCTTGTCGTCAGGCCCTGCGGGCAGGCGGCTTGGAGCCGCCCCGGACTGAGAGCTTGTAAACTAAGTTGCTGGATCTATTCTAAAAAGGGATCGAAGAAGTACTTATAGAGAAGAAAAAGGCCGGCGGCAGAAGCGATAGCGACTCCAATGCAGAGATGGTGGCGGTAATCGCTGGTCACGGTCTTGGGGTCGCTGCCGTCCCACATGCACTTGAGCTGCTCGCCGGGCTTGTGGTCGCCCTTGCTTTCATAGGGAACCACAAAGTTCACCTGTTCACCGTCAGCAAATGCCTCCACATAGGCCCGGTAGTTGTCCATCTCGGTTTCGTCCACAGCCACGACTTCGCCCTTGAGCCGCACCCAATGGCGATGTTTCCATACCCCGATGGACATGGACAGCCCCAGCGCCAACAAACCAATCCCAAACACAAGCACGAGCATGGCGACCTCCTTGCCGCTCCCCTATAGCAAAATCATGTTTGCGAGCAATCCTTTTATTGC
>QZKZ01000208.1 GCA_004796465.1 Desulfovibrio sp. | reverse complement strand
CGGTGGAGCCGGGCCTGGTCCGGGTTCCAACGCTCCGTAGTCGCTTCTTTCTCCTCCCCCTGTCTTGCCTCTGTCGTGCCTGCCTCTTCTGAGAGGTTTTGCTTGCCTTCTAATTTTTTTCACGTATAGGATTATTTTCATTTTTGACATAGTCTATTGACAAATCTTTCATTTATGATATTCTATCTATACGTATCCAGCTGAACTTGCCTTTCCTTTCCACTTGCCAAGGCGATTATTGTTCTAGGTTTTACGAACAGGCATTGACGTTTTCTTTTTGCAACCATACAAGGAAGCCTGCGTACTTTTTCATGACGCGTCTTCCTGCAAACCGCCGCTGGCTTGCGGCGCTTCAGGAAATCTTATGTCAAATATCTCTCCCACCACCCCCGGCCCCAAGGAAACCCAACACCCCACTCCGACCAAGGAACAACAGGAAGTTCTGGCCCTGGCCAAGGCAGTGGCGGCCAGCCCCTATGTCTGCCTGGTCGCGCCCGACCAGCAGGGCCGCATCATCCACAAGCTGGAAAAAATGGGCGACCGGACCATCCGCCACGAGTACAAGTACGACGCGGATGGCCGCCTTACTCAGGTCAAGCGGGACGGAACAATCACTGAGGAGTACCGCTACGACGACCAGGGCCGCCGCAGCTATGACCACGTGCCCGAGCGAGCTGTGTTTCGCCGCAGCCACGAGTACGACGCCAATGACCGCCTCCTGCGCGCTGGCGGCAAGAATTTCGAGTACGACTCCCTGGGCCGCATGCTCAAACGCCACAAGCCCGGCGGCTCCACCTATTTCCTGCACACCAACCCTGGGTTTCTGGGCTCCACCCGGCTGCCCGACGGCATATGGGCGGGCTACGTGCTTGACCACAACGGCAGGCCCACCCAATGGCAATACAATGACGAACGCCACCTGGGCTTCTCTTTTGACCGCCAGGGCCGTTTGAGCGTGGTGCACGAGCCGCGCAAAGTCCACAACTGGTATTTTTCCTATTCCAACTACAAGGCCCGTTTGCCCTCGTCCATGCATGACGTCGAAGGCAATGTGTATGTCCTGGCGTACGACCATTTGAGCTCCTTGCGCGCTGTCATTGGCCCGCAGGGGGATATCGTCAAGGAGATCAATTACGACAGCTTCGGTAATATCCTGCGCGAGACCGGCCATAATTTGCGCATTCCCCTGGGTTTCGCCGGTGGCATGCACGACCGCATCACCGGTCTGGTCAAGTTCCGCTTCCGGGACTACATGCCTGACGTGGGGCGGTTCACGGCCAAGGATCCCATTGGATACCGGGGTGGGGATTCTGACTTGTACGGGTATTGCTTGGATGATCCGGTGAACTCGATTGATCCGAGCGGACTTCGGAAAAGCGGCTGGCAGAAACTTGATGACGATTTGAGCGACTTTTGGGACGCATTCGTCAGCATCCCTGATGCGTTCTACCAAGCTGGGGAAGTTCTCATTGAAGACCTCCCTCCTGCACTGGAGGGGGCAGGGGAAGATATACACCAAGGCTGGGTTTTCATAAGCGGAGACAAAGGTGAACCCAGTGAAACAACTCTCGGAGATCGACTGCTTCATACAAGCGTGACAAGTGGCCGAGCCGGAATGGTTGCAGGAGACTTAGCTGGGAGTACCGTCGGCGGCACTCTGGGCGGAATTACAGGTCAAGTTGTAGGGGGGGCTGCTGCCTTTAATTTAGGCCTTTTTTCACAGATAATCGCTGAGATTACTGGAAATGGCGATGAAGTTTATGCTGCTTCACGAAATTTGCGCGAAGCAGTCGATGACGTTTCTACTACTGGTCAAATTCTTACATCAACCACGATGGGTATCTTGGGAGACGAATTCAAAAAGACGTTTTAACTTTACGAGAAGCAGGTGTATCCCCCCTCTCGATACACCTGCTCTTACTTATACGAACTTTCAACTACAACAATAAAATACACCATATCACCTGGAAAAAAGAGTAGCAACATGAACAAATTGTGCGAAAGGTGCAAAAGAGGTGAAATGACCAGAAGGACACCATTACTCTTTATTGCTTCCATCGCCACCCTTCCTCTCGTCATTTCTATAGTTTACTTGTTTCTTAAAGATCAACTAATCCCAATCACTATACTACTGCTGCTTAAAGTATGCATTACTGGCTACCATGACTTAAGACCACGGTGTAATGTTTGTGGAAAAAGAAGTTGATATCAACGCTTGTGCGGATAGGACTAGTGAAGTTATATCGTCAACTTCCCCAACAAGGCTGCCCAATACTTGCGCATTCCCCTGGATTTCGCGGGCGGCCTGCACAAGCGCATCACCGGCCTGGTCAAGTTCCGCTTCCGGGACTACATGCCTGACGTGGGGCGGTTCACGGCCAAAGATCCTATTGGGTACAGGGGGGCATTGCCCTGCTCACCGGCTACTGCTCCACCCCCTAAAAGAAAAACCCCCGCCGAAGCGGGGGTCCCTTGCGTCTTGTCGGTTAGGGGTGAGAGACATTCGCGGGTCCGGCTAAGCCGGGGCTTCAGCCTCTTCCTTTTCCACCACATCGCCGCTCTGGTCGTACATCATGCCGCAGCGCAGATCGAACTGGCGGTTAATGCTCATGGTCGGGCAGACCGCGTTGAGCGCCACTTGGGCCACGGTGGAGCCGAGAAAGGCCTTTTCCGGATCCTTTTCCGTGGAGTGGTGGGCCATCATGATCAGGTCGGCCTTCTTGAGCCGCGCCATCTTGAGCACTTCCATGGCGGGCTTGCCTTCCCAGGCCTCGTAGGTCACGCCCTCAAGGCCCCTGAGCAGCCCCTCGAACTCGGTTCCCATGCGCTCCTTGGCCGCGTCGGACCTGGCCGCCATCTCGCTCTGGGACACGTCGGACTCGCCGAGCACATGGAACACGATGAGGTCGGCTTTGTACTGGCGGGCCAGTTGCCCGGAGTAGCCCACGGCGCACTCGGCCTGCTTGGAGAAGTCCGTGGCCACGAGGATGGTCTTGAAGCGCTGCTCGCCGTAGGGAGCATCGCGGGTCACGATCATTACCGGGCAGCGCGCCTTTTGGCTGACCCGCTCCAGGGTGGACCCGGCCATGCCCCACATCTTGGAGCGCTTTTCCGCGTAATCCTTGGTGTGCGGGCCCATGATGATCAGGTCGGCGTTGACCTTGCGCGCGATGCGCAGGATCTCGTTGTGGGGCACCCCGGCCACCACCTTGATGGTGTAGTCGGGCACGCCTTGCAGTTTCTCGGCGTAGTACTCCTCGATGTTCTGACGGATGCGCTCGGTATCGCCGCTGGCTTCAAGGAAGCGCATCTGGCCCCAGCCCTGGGCCGTTCCCGTGACATGGACAATGGTCAGTTTGGCGTCAAAGCGCTGGGCAAAGGCAAATGCTTTGTCGGCAGCGTGTTCGCATATCTCTGACGGGGTGACCGCTAAGACGATGTCCTTAAACATGGTACACCTCCTCGTTTTTCCTTACGCGGGCCGCTTCTCAGGCAGGCACCGACGCCTGTCCGAGCTTGCGGAGAAACCCCGCGGTGACTTTCAGGTTCTTGCCCAAGCCCAGCTCCTTGTGAGAAACCCCCATGAGCACCCCCATGAGCTGTGGCAGGTACAATATGGACAGGGGCTCGTCGCGCCGGGCCCTGCGCAACGCTTGCCCCTGGTACGCATCCAGGTTCATCTGGCACATGGGGCACACCGTGACGATGGCGTCGGCATCCCCGGCCGCGTCCAGGATCGCGGCCACGCTAGCAAGGGCCGCTTCCTTTTTGGTGGCCATGAGCGACGCGCCGCAGCAGCGTCCCCCCATATCCCAGTCATGCACGGTGACTCCCAGGGCCTGGAGCACATTCCCCAGGGCCTCGGGTTGTTCCGGATCGTCAAAAACCTTGTAGGGCCTGAGCGCCTGGCATCCCGTGTACGGGGCAATGACCAGGTCCTCGCGTTCCGCCTCCACCTTGGCGGTGATGTCCTGGGCAGGCACGTCGTTGACCAGCACGTCCAGCAGGTGGCGCACATTGGCGGAAGCCGCGTAGCTCAAACCCTCGGCCGAGAGTACCTCGTTGATCTCCCTCAAGAGCTCCTTGTCCGTGGACGCATCCTCCTGGACCCGTCGCAGGTTCAGGTAGCAGGCGCTGCACGGAGCGAGCAGGTCCGCGTCCCCGAAT
>QZKZ01000217.1 GCA_004796465.1 Desulfovibrio sp. | reverse complement strand
TCAGCCCCGGACGGCGCGCACTGGGTGTTGGTCACGGGATACTATTAGACAGGAACGTCAACGGAATTACGTCGTGGGGCTTTGCACCAGGGCATAAGACAATCTAGGGCCTGGCGGCCCAAGATTCTCTAAATGCCCCTGGACCCCCATCTGGGAAGAATTTCGCCCGCCAAGCTTGGGTTTGGCGGGCGCTCTTTTTCCAGGTGGGTGGACCAGGGGGACCTCGCTTGCGGGGTGCGGGACACACGCTCTGTACGTTTCCATCGACTTTACCCGTTGGCGTTATTCATGTAGCTCAGGGTTTGGGCGGGGCCGGTACGCGCAAGCGTGCCTGCCCCGCCCAAACCCAAATGGGGTCAAGGGGATCATCCCCTTGCGGGGTGCGGGGTTAGTGAATCTTAGGCCGAAAGGTCTTAGATTCACTTATGCCCTGGTGCAGAGCCCCGCGACTTTAGTCCGTTGACGTTGCAGTTGACGTTACCAAGGAGAACACCGTGTCGTTTGAGATTGAAGCCATAGAGCACACTCCGTATTTTGATATGGAGACCTTCATGATCTTGACCCAGACCAACAAGGTCGACCGGGCCACCGTGGAGATCGTGCAGGAATATCTGGAAAAATGGCAGGGCAAGATGGAGGTGCGCGGCATCACCATCGGCGAAAAGAAGTTCCTGCTGGTCTGGATGGACAAGAGCGTGGAGGACGAGGTCAACACGCTTTGGGAAACCTCGCCGTCACGGGCCTTCACTGTGAACGGCCTGGCCCAGGCCTTGTGCATGGCGCTGATCCGCGACCTGATCCCGGAGATCGCCATCAAGGGTTGCGCGCCAGTGCCCACGCCTTTCAAGGCCCTCAAGGATGCCCTCAAATCCCTGGATCTCACTTGGGAAAAGGACTCCACCCTGTCGCGTCAGTTCGCCATGCTCACGCCCTATCCTTTTCAGGGCGGGTGCTCCATTTGCCACATTAATGGGGACTGCCCCAACGCCACAGCGGATTAGCGTTTGCTGTATCAGAACTGGTCCACAAGGGACTGCCCCAACGCCACAGCGGATTAGCGTTTGCAGTAGCAGAACTGGTCCACAAGGGACTGCCCCAACGCCACAGCGGATTAGCGCCCGACAGTTCCGGTCTGCCGGGCTGGGGGGGCGATGCTCCGGGGGAAAATTCCCTGCCTTGCCGCGTCCAGTGAAAGTCTGGTATAAAGGATGCATACTCGGCCCTGGAGGTATCTTCCGCCGTGATGCAACAAGCCGTTCAATTCTACCGTGCGCTCTTTGAGGAGCTGGAACCGGCCAAGATCCAACGCCAGTTCCTCAAATCCCTGCTCAAGCTCCAGAACGTGGAGCGCGGTTCCCTGTGGATGACCCAGGGCGACGCGTATATGTGCGTGGAGGCCATGGGGCCGCAGTCCGACAAGATCAAGGGCGTGTCCATCCATAAGGACCGGCCCTCCATTGTGGGCTGGGTCATTGAGAACGGCCAGATGACCATTGCCAAGGGCGGGCTCGACGACCGGCACTACAAAGAGCTGGAAGAGAGTTTGTCGCGCAAGTCGAACCTGATTTTGTGTTTTCCCCTGACCCAAAAAGGCGGCGGCGTGTACGGCGCGGTGCAGATCATCGACACCAGCGCCGAGGGCGACCACCTCAACCTGGACAAGGATTATCTCAAGCTGCTGCACACCCTGGTGTCCGTGGCGTCCATCGCCCTGGCCAACTCCCTGGAATACGCGGTGCAGCACGAGGAAAACATCCGCCTCAAGCGCACCTTGGAAGGCATTCGCGGCGAGGTCTCGGTGATCGGGCAGAGCCGGGCGTTCATCAACGTGATGCGCACGGCCCAGGACTATGCGCGCACCGACTTTCCCGTGCTGATTACAGGCGAGTCGGGCACGGGTAAGGAAGTGGCGGCCATGGAGATCCACCGGCTTTCTGCGCGGCGCGACATGCCCTTTCTCGTGCAGAACTGCAGCGCCATCCCCGAGACCCTGCTGGAGAGCGAGCTGTTCGGCTATAAAAAAGGCGCTTTCACCGGCGCGGTGCGGGACAAGGTCGGCCTGTTCGAGGCCGCGGACAAGGGCACGGTCTTTCTCGACGAGATCGGGGACATGCCCTTTAATCTCCAGTCCCGTATCCTGCGTGTGCTGCAGAACCTGGAAGTGAAGCCCTTGGGCGGCTCGGAGGTGAAAAAAATCGACGTGCGGATCATTGCCGCCACCAACAAGGACTTGGACCAAGCGGTCCGGGACAGTGAATTTCGCGAGGACCTGTTCTACCGGCTCAATGTCTTGCCCGTGCATATGCCGCCGCTCAGGGAACGCTCCACGGATGTGCCCCTGTTGCTGCGTTTTTTCCTCAAGCGCGACGCGCAAAAGGTGGGCATCGCGCCCAAGCGCATCAACGACGAGGCCATGGCCGCGCTCACGGCCTATCCCTGGCCCGGCAACATCCGGGAGATGGAAAACTTCGTGAAGTACTTGCTGACCACCACGGATACCGAGTTGGTCACGCCCGAGGACCTGCCCAAACATTTCCTGGACGCCACCCGGCCCGAGGGCTCCAGCGAGGACCCGGCCCTGGCGCGCCCCGCCCATGCCGGGGGGCACGCGCCCCTGCCCGGACACCTTCCACCGGGATATGGCC
>QZKZ01000034.1 GCA_004796465.1 Desulfovibrio sp. | reverse complement strand
GGCGGGCGACGTGCTGGAGCTGCACAACGAACTGCACGTGCTCATGAAGCACATGGACGAATTGATGGGGGGAGGCGACTTCACCGAGGACCTGCACGCGGCCATAAACAATGAAGTGGAGGCCATTGACCTGGCCGGGGAATACTGGGGGCTCATGACCTACCTGGCCTCCATGTCCTTTCAGGACGTACTGACCATGCTGGACGCAGTGGACGATTTTGACGCCAAGGCCGAAGAGCTCAAGGGAATAGCCGAAGAATTGGCCGAGCACTACCAGGAAGCCCTGAACGTGACCGATGAAAATGTGGACTACAGCCTGGAGATCATAGACAACGTGCGCGCGGATTTCGCCACGGACGTGTTCATGGCCAAGACCCTGGCCTATTCCACAGAGAACTTGTCCAAGGACCTCAACAAGGTGCTGGAGACCCTGGACCCGGAAACGCGGTTTTCTGCGGAGCTTGAGTTCGTGTCCACCCTGCGCGAACAGCTCGACGAGGACTGGTACTCCATGCACGACCACCTCATGGCCGCTGGCGAGGAACTGGACACCATGCGCGACGACGCCCTGTACATGCTGGAGGAGCGCAAGACCATCATGGACGAGGAAACGCTCTATGACGAGTTCGGCCAGCCCTTTGAAGACATCATGTTCGAGGATATTGTGTTCACCTACGAAGAGATGTACGCAGTGCTCAAGGAGATGCTCGACTACCTCAACTGACGGATATGGGCTATTTCATGGAATGCGCGGCGAGACGGCTCGCCATGGGATTCGCGGCTTGGGCGGCGCTCTGTTTGCTTGGAGGTGAAGCCCGGTCCGAGATCTATCTGGAGCCGGGCTATCGCGATATCTGCCAGGCCCTGGCCCATTCGAATATTGGCGGGCCGTGGTGCGAAGCCTTTTACAACCGCAAGGAAACGGTCCTCAATGAGTTGGGGGCCGTATTTTTACGGGTGATGGACCGGAGTTCGCCAGTGGAGTACGAGGGGCCCGACCAGTTCCGCGCCGAAGTGCGCAAGGATATCCTGGGTCTGCACACGGGGTTGAGTGAACTGGAAGCCGCTCTGCGGGCGGATTTGGGCCGGGGCGATTGGAACAGCGACCTGGTTCTTGCTTTTGACGGGGAGAGTGAGTTCCTGGACGCGGCAGCGGAGTACTGGGGGGCCATGGCTCACGATACAGCGCAGGCGGTCCTGGATGTTGAGGTTGCATCTGCCCAGGCCAGCGACTTTGACGGCTGGGCAAATGCCATGCAGGGGCAAGCCCGGGAATTGTCGCGGGTGTATCTCTTGGCCCAAACCGCCTTGTCCGGGGATGCAAGCGTTGACAGGGCCGAGGTCCGTCGGCGTGTGGACTGGGCCATGCTGACAGCCGGGAGCATGGAACACGGAACGGCCTCCATGCACTATCTCCTTGCCGGGCTGGTCGCAGCCCAGCAAGCAAAGGGGGAGACCGTACTGTCCGGTCCGGACCCCGCCCAGAGGCAAACCCTGCGCAATGACGTGGACAGCGTATGGCTCCGGCCCGAGCAGGAACTCATCGAGGCCTGGGCCGCGCTCCGCGTGGAACGGGCCCTGACGCTGCAGGGGCTGCGGTCGCGCCTGGAACTGCTGGAGCAGGACCAACTCTTGGCCGGGTGCGGCGAACCCTTTGCGACCATGGATATCCCCAGGTTCCAGGCGGCCCTGGAGGAAATGGACGAGGTCCTCGCCGGCAAGTAACCGGAGTCACGGAGGGAACATGCGCGCCCTGGGCCTGACGTACCTTTCGGAGAACTTTCGTGGTTTGGCCTTGGTGGCCTTGGCCCTGTCGGCCCTGGCCGGAGCCGCATACCTCGACGTGAGTGAAGGGCTGTCCCTGAGCTTCCGCTTCAATGACGTTCTGGGCGGCATCCTCAGCGACATGGTGGATCCGGACCACGAGTATTTCGGGCCGGATCGCAGCGGCACGGGCATCGACGATTTCGCCCGCGTGGGAGTCATGGTCTTTGGCAAGACCGGGTTCAGCATCCCCTTGCTGTACGCGAGCCTGCTCGGCCTGACATGGCTGTTCTTCAGCATGACCTTTTTCCAGGACCGGCACAGGCTGGCCCTGCTCGTGTTCCTGGCCTTGGGTGTGTATGTCACGCTCCGGGTCGCGCCGACCATGCCCGAGGATTTTTCCGGACTCACGGAACCCAGGTATTTCGCCTTGCTCGGGCTTGTTCCCCTGCTGCACTTGATGCTCCTTGCCAAGGACCGGTTCCGTCCCAACCAGACCATGGTGCTCGTGGCCCTGTTCCAGGGCGCGGTCATGGTCCTGGCCGTCCATGTGAGCATTGCCGTGCTGTGGCAGGCGGCGTGTTTGATCGTGTGGTGCGTGGGGCTGGCCCTGTTCACGCCCGGGAGCCCACATCGGAAATGGTGGGCGGCGTGGCCCGCGGTTGTGGCCGTGGCGCTTGTGGCCGGGCTGTTCGTGTTGCAGCACTTCCGCGTCCAGGAGAACGGAGCCGAGGACAGCGCCGGCGCACATCCCCTCTGGCACCAGGCTCTGTTGGGCATGGCTCTGAGCGCGGAACTGGCCGAAGCCTACTCCCTTTCTGAAATCAACGACGCTGTGGCGGACGAGGCAGCCAAGGCCTGGATGGACGGGCATCCCGATGACGTGGAGTCCTGGGGCCTCACGGGCCAAGCCGAATGGGAACGGGCCAAGCGGGAAATGGTGGTGGAGATGGCCCGCGATCATACCGGCGTTTTCCTGGGCGTGCTCTTCAAGGACAAGCCCCTGCTGCTGTACCGCCAGGCCCAATGGGCCGCGGGGCTCGCTCCCTTTGACGCTGATCGGCTGCATCTCACTGCGGCCGAGCGCGAAGGCCATATTACCTCCGAGGAAGAGCGGGCCCTGGAAGGATATTACTACAATCCCTTGCGCTGGGAGGTTGTGGCCGTGCTGCTCCTGGCCGCGTTCCTTGCGGGCCGTCCCTTGTGGCGGCAAGGGCTCGGCTTGGCCGCCATGTGCGGCTGCGTGCTGGTGTTCAGCTTCTTGCCGCTGATGCTCACGTATCCGCACCTGTACCTCATGGGCGCGTTCCTCACGGTGCTGGCTCTTACGGGGTATGTGCTTTTGGTTGTTGTCGTCTTGACACCGATTATGTTGGTCCTGCGGCCCAAACCCAGCGGCTTGCGGGGCTGATCACGAATATGGCTTTTT
>QZKZ01000181.1 GCA_004796465.1 Desulfovibrio sp. | reverse complement strand
GGGCAGGATCACGTACCACATGGCTCCGATGAACGAGAGGCCTACGGCGCGCGAGGCCTCGAGTTGGTTCTTGGGAATGGCGAACACGCCCGAGCGGATCTCCTCGGCGATGAATGCCGAGGTGTAGATGGTCAGGGCAATGACGCCGGCCGCGAACTCGAAATTTATGTCCCCATAGGGCAGGCGGAGGTTCAAGCTGTAGAGCCACTTGGCCAAACCTCGGGGCAGAATGGGGTCGGAGCCGAAATACCAGAAGTAGATTTGCACCAAAAGCGGGGTATTGCGGAAAAACTCGGTGTAGGCCAGGGCGAGCCATTGGAACGGCTTAAACCCGGACATGCGCATTACTGCGACGATCGTGCCCAGGATCAGGGCGAATATAATGGACAGGGCCGACACGGAAAGGGTCATGAACAGGCCGTTCAGTATCCAGCCGCCATACTTTCCGCTCAGGACCGTCATCCAGGTGGAGGTAAATTCCAATGCTTTCGCCTCGCGGGAAAAAGGAGCGCGCGGGAGGCCGCGCGCTCCTTGTGATCAAGGATACTCAGGGTTTACGGCCAGATTTCCATTTCCCACTCAAGGGGGAGATAATACGCGGTGTCTTCGCCGAACCACTTGTTGTAAATGGTCATGTAGTCGCCGGACTTCCACATCTCGGCCAAGCACAGGTTCACGAAGTCGCGGAAGTCGGACTCGTTCTCGGGCACACCCAGGCCGTAAGGTTCGTCAGAGATGAACTCGCCCACGATGGCCCAGTTCTCGGGGTTCTCGTCGCTGTTCTTGAGGCCAAGCAGGATGGTGGAGTCGGTGGTCACGGCCACGACCTTGCCTTGCTTGAGGGCCAGAAAAGCCTCGGGGTAACCTTCAAAGGAAACCACGATGCAGTCGGGCTGGGCTTCGGCAATGTTTTGCTCGGAAGTGGAGCCCTTGGAGGTACCCACTTTTTGACCGGCCAGGTCAGCCACGGAGGTGATGCCGGAGTCGGCGGCCACGAGAAGCTTTTGGCCGTCCATGAAGTAAGTGATGGAGAAGTCGATTTGCTCGTCGCGCTCAAACTTGTGAGTCATGGTCGCGGCGAGGATGTCCACGGAACCCTGCTCCAGCATGGGGATGCGGGTGGCGGAGGTCACGGGCTCAAGGCGCAGTTCCACGCCCAGCTTGTCGGCGATGTACCGGCAAATGTCGATGTCGAATCCCACGATGTCGTTGGTGGCTTCGTCAACAAAGCCAAAAGGCACAACAGCGTCTTTCACGCCGGCGATCAGTTCGCCGCGGGCCTGGATGTCTTCCAGCAGGCCGGCGATGGCGATCTGGGCACCGAATACAAAGGTGAGGGCCAGGGCAACAATCATGATACGTTTCAGCATCTCACATCCTCCACTAAGTTGTTGATTCTTGTAAGGCATGCGCAACACACGCAACACCTTCCCCCTGCTGTATCTCCTCTACTACAAAATTTCCTTGAGAAAGAGCTTGGTACGCTCGTGTTCGGGATTCTCGAAGAACTCGTTGGGCGGCGCTTCCTCGACCAGCTTGCCAAAGTCCATGAACGCCACCCTGTCGGCAACTTCCCGGGCAAATCCCATCTCATGGGTCACGCAGAGCATGGTCATGCCGTCGCGGGCCAAGTCTTTCATGACGTTGAGCACTTCATTGATCATTTCCGGGTCCAAGGCCGAGGTGGGCTCGTCAAAGAGCATGACCTTGGGCCGCATGGCCAGGGAGCGGGCAATGGCCACGCGTTGCTGCTGGCCGCCGGAAAGTTCCAAGGGGTATTTCCCCGCCTGCTCGGGAATGCCCACACGCTCCAGGAGCTCCATGGCCCGGTGCTCGGCCTCGGCCTTGGGGATCTTGCGCACCTTGAGCGGTGCGAGCGTGATGTTGTTGAGGACCGTCAGGTGGGGATACAGGTTGAACTGCTGGAACACGATGCCGATGTCCGCGCGCAGTTTATTGACGTTGACGTCCTTGTCGTGGATGGATTTGCCTTCCACTTTTATCTCGCCCTTTTGGATGGGCTCCAGCCGGTTGAGGCAGCGGATGAAGGTCGACTTGCCCGAGCCGCTGGGCCCGCAGATGACCAGCACTTCCCCCTTTTCAATGGACTGGGAAATGCCGCCCAGGACATGGAAGTCGCCGAACCATTTATGAACATCAATGAACTCGATCATTGCCATGAAATCAACTCGCTTGGTTCCGATAAGGTTCGCCTTTCTCCGCCCAGGCCATACACAAGTCCAGGCTCTCGGAAAGACACTGATTTCTAGCTGATAAGCTCTTTTAGTGTCAAGCATATCCCAAATGCGGCCATTATATCCTGCTTGTTGTGCCAGCATTGTCCCTAGGGCTAATCGCACACTATTATACCCGCCTGGCCTCCACACACTCTCCTTTCCACGATGCTGCGGAATCGCATAATTTACTGGAAAGGATGCCCACAAGAAGATAAAAACGGCCGGTCCCCGCAAGGAGACCGGCCGTTTCTTTTTCTGTCAGACCAAACTACCCCGCCAACACTTCCCCCAATGCCTCGGCAAAAGCCTCCACATCAGCCTTGTCAATGACCAGGGGCGGCAGGAGCCGCAGCACCTTGCCGTGGGCCAGGTTGAGCACGAACCTCCGGTCCATGAGCGCCTGCCACACGTCCTGGCCCGGCTCGGCCAGCTCAATGCCGATCATGAGCCCCAGGCCGCGCACTTCAGCGATCTTGCCGGGATATTTCGCCTTGAGCCCCTCGAACAGCTCCAACGCGTACTCGCCCAATTCAGCGGCGCGGACACAAAGCTGCTCCTCGACCAGGATGTCGAGCACCTTGGCTGCCACGGCGGACAGCACACCGCCGCCCCCGAAAGTGGTGGCGTGCGCGCCCGGCGCGAATCCCCGGGCCGCCTCGTTGGTGGCGACCATGGCGCCCATGGGCAGGCCGTTGGCCAAGGCCTTGGCCGTGGTGAACACGTCGGGTTCCAGGCCGAAATGCTGGAAGGCCCAGAACCGGCCCGTGCGGCACAACCCGGCCTGGACTTCGTCGACCATGAACAGGATGCCGCGCTCGCGGCACAGGTCTTGGATTCCCTGGGCATAGGCCGCGTCCATGGGCCTCACCCCGCCCTCGCCCTGCACGATCTCCACGAGCACCGCCGCAGTCTTGTCAGTGATGGCCGAAGACAAGGCGTCGAGGTCGTTCCACGCTACCGTGGTGAATCCTTCGGGCAGGGGGTGGAAATGCTCCTTGACCGCGTCCTGGCCCGTGGCCGTGATCGTGGCCAGGGTCCGGCCGTGAAAGGAGCCGGCCAGGGTGATGATCTCGTAGGCGTCCCGGTCCTTGATGGTGCGCATGTAGCGCCGGGCCAGCTTGATGGCCGCCTCGTTGGCCTCGGCCCCGGAGTTGCTGAAAAAGACCTTGCCCTGGGGATGGGACTGCGCGCATGTGGCCAGCAGCTTCTCGGCCAAGACCACGTGCTCTTCCTGATAGAAGAGGTTGGACACGTGCAGCAGCTTGTCCGCTTGTTCAGCCATGACCTTGGTCAACTCGGGGCGCGAGTGCCCCAAACCAGCCACGGCAATGCCCGCCAGTAAATCGACGTACTCCTTGCCTTCGAGGTCCACCAGCCGCGCCCCGTGCGCCTTCTTGACCGCCAAGGGGTAACGGCCATACGTGGAACAGATTACCTGTTCTTCCCTTTCCTTGAGTTGGGCGAATGCAGTGGTCACTGTGGTCTCCGTATGTGTCCGCTCCCGGATCTGCGTCTCGGGAACGGTTTGCGTCTCGTTTGAATCTTTCATGTCACATCCTTCCGGTGTGGCCAAAGCCGCCTGCTCCCCGGTCGGTGCCGCCCAGTTCGTCCACGGCCTCGACCTCGGCCCGGAAAAAGGGCTGCAGGATAAGCTGGGCAATGCGCTGGCCACGGGTCACGGTCTTGGGTTCCTTGGAGGTATTGGTCAAAAACACCTTGATCTCGCCGCGATAGTCCGGGTCAATGACCCCGACGCCTTGGCTCACCGTGACGCCGTCCTTGGCGCCCAAGCCGCTTCGCGAATACACGAACCCGGCCACGCCCGGCACCATGACCTCAATGGCCACGCCCGAGGGCACTGCCAGCCGGTCGCCAGGTTCGATGACCACTTCGGCCTCCTTAATACAAGCCCGCAAATCAATGCCTGCGGACCCGCTCGTTGCCGGGGCGAACTCCTCGCCTGCATGGCCATAAGGTTCGGGATCAAGAAACTTGACCCGCATGGCGACCCTTGACATATTCGTAGCCTGATCCACGCTCTCTCCTCCTTGCTCCGCGCTCATGGCGCTGAACCGTAACCCGCCTCAGGTACAATTGAGAGCGGGCCTTGTCCAGGAATTAGATGGACCCGCGCCGCGACCCGAGACGAGATGGCTTTGGATCCCCCCATATTACCTGAAATTGGAGTTTAGCCATGCAGCCCTTGCGTATATTCAGCGTGACCCCAAAGCTGCCCGAAACCCTTCTCCCCTTGTGGGACCTTGCGTACAACTATTGGTTCGCCTGGAACTACACAATGGAAGAAGCCTTTGCCCGCATTGACCCGCTCCTGTGGCGGGAATGTTATAAAAACCCCGTGCTCTTTTTACAGCGCGTTGACCAGCACACCTTGGAGCAAGTGGCTGAGGACTCCATGTACTTGGAAAGGCTCAGCGAGGCTCAGGAAGAACTCAAGCGCTACCTGGCCCGGCCCTCCTCGTCCCTGCCCTTTCCCGAAGACGCGCTTCGCCCGTCCGTGGCCTATTTCAGCCTGGAGTATGGGGTGAGCTTGTGCTTGCCCATCTACTCCGGCGGCCTGGGCATCCTGGCCGGCGACCACCTCAAGTCGGCCAGCGACCTGAATGTGCCTTTGGTGGGCATTGGCCTGTGTTATCAAGAAGGATATTTCCGCCAGTACCTGACCCAGGACGGCTGGCAGCAGGAGCGCTACCCGCGCAACGATTTCCTGGAAATGCCCCTGACCCTGATCCGCGATTCCGAGGGGCGGCCCGTCACCATTTCCGTGGACCTGGCCGGGGAAACCTGCATGGCCCGCATCCGCAAGGCTTCGGTGGGCCGCGTCGACCTCTACCTGCTCGACGCCAACATCTCCGAGAACCCGCCCCATTTGCGCTCGCTCACGGCCCGCCTCTACGGCGGCGACCTGGAGATGCGCCTGCGCCAGGAGATTTTGATCGGCATCGGCG
>QZKZ01000313.1 GCA_004796465.1 Desulfovibrio sp. | reverse complement strand
GATCATGACGACGTACGAGGGCTGGATCAGGCGCTTGAATCCCGTGCGCTTTTTGTTCGGGATGCGGCCCCGGAAACAGGCCGATGCGAGGAAAGGCGCAAGCTAACCTTCTGGTGCTGCTTTCGGGCGCGACAGATGGCCGGGCGGTGCGCCCATGACCCGCTTGCAGGCCCGGGAAAAGTGGCTCTGGTCGCAGAACCCGCATTCCAGGGCGGCTTCAATCAGAGGCAACCCCTGATCAATGAGGGCCAGGGCTTGGCGTACTCGTACCTCTGTAAGGCGTTCTTGGGGCGTGATCCCGGTTTCCTTTCTAAAGACCCGCTGTAAGTACCGGGGGCTGACCCCGGCGCGGTCCGCGAGATCATCCAGGGTTAGCGGGCGGGAAAATCCGCCGTGGATCACGGCAAGGACCGCGCGAACAGCAGGATGGCCGATGAACTCTCTTCCGGGACATGGACGTATCGTGTTGAAAGGGAGGAGGTCCCGGCCCAACATCTTCATGGTTTGGCGGATTCGCGCCAGGGAGTCGCCAGTTTCCAGCCCCTGCAGTACCTTGTCCAGGCTCGGCCTCACTTCTTGTGGCAACACATGGGGAAAGCGAGGCAGATTCGTGCCGGGCGGCAGGCTGAAAAGCTCGGCCATGGCCTTGGCTGGGATGCACAGGACCCGGTACTCCTGGGGCTCGTTGCTGAGCGAGCCGCAAATGTGAGGTTCGCCAGGGTTTACTGAAAAAACGCGGCCCGGCTCCACATCCACGCATCGGTCCTTCATAACCAGCCGCCTGCCCGCACTGCCCGCAATCCCCAATACATGGGAGCGGTGGACGTGGCGCTGGATGCGGTTGGTCACACCCCGGCCCAACACGGCCGTGACGCCGCCAAGTACGTCCGAATGCAGGAAGGATATGGTGCTTGTGCTGGGTCGTCCCATGGTTGCTCCAGGACCAGCCATGCCATGAGCCAGGTCCTTTCGTCCAGCCCTTGCAAGGCGAAGCCAGCTATAGCGATCAAGCCAAGGCCGGAAAAAACGTGGCCAGCAAGGTCAGCCCTTCTTGGCCCGCCACGACCTCGTGTTCCGCGTTCCTGGGAATCAGGGCCACATTTCCGGGGGCGTAGGCCATGGCCGCATCCAAGAGCCGGGCTTGGCCGTGGCCCTCAAGAACTTGGTGCAGTTCGTCATTATCCGGATGCACGTGCGCGGCAAGGCTGCTCCCAGGCTCCACATTCACCAGATGGCAAGAAAACTGAGCGCGGGTCTCCTTGCCCGAGATCAGCGTCTTGAGCCGCACCCCCGGAAACTTGGGGTGGGGAGCCCAAGCTTGGGATTCGGTTTGGTCTTGAGTCAGCACTGTGATGGGTTCGCAGGTGTTATGGATCATTTTTCAGCTCCTGTGTCTTGACAGATGGTTCGAGTCAGGACATTGGAGTAGCCCCTGTTCCTCCAAGAGTATTGGACGATCAGGACCCCTATTCAGGACACGTTGAGTCGACGCAAGGAAACACCATGCTCAGCCATCGCAACTTCATGGTCACGGACGCCGTGGCTATCAGCGGATTCCCCAGGTCCGCCCAGGAACTGTTTTATTTCATTCCCACGGGCAGGTTTCCCCTGGATCCCAAACAGGTCATGGACGCGGCCAGAAAGCGGCACAGCCCCACGGTAGTGCTGGTGGACGATGAAGTGGCCGCTTTTGCCAACATCTACGACGTGCACCTCGGGGAGTACTGCTGCACGGGCAACGTGATCGTGGATTCCTCCAAGCGCGGCCAGGGCGTGGGCAGTTACCTCCTGCACTGCATGGAGCAGCGGGCAATCACCGAGTACGGGGCCACCGAACACCGGCTGTCCTGCTTTGCCTCCAACACCCGCGCCCTGACCTGGTATTCGCGCATGGGGTACCAGCCCTTTGCCATGGAAGAGCGCAGCAATTATCTGGGCCGGCCCGAGATGATCCTGCACATGGCCAAGAAATCATGTCCTGGCCCGGCCTGCTAGAGCCCCGCCGGACCAGAGGTACGGCACGGGCTACTCGCCCCTGACAGCCCGCTTCATTTCCTTGCCGATGCGCCAACACGGAGCGACTTCCTGGCCCAAGGACCAGTACTTGACCGAGGACATGTCAAAGAGCAGGGGGTCGAGTTTGGCCACGTCTATCTTGCCCCCGCTGAGCACAGTCTCGTCAGCGTAAGTCTCCACGATTTCCCCCACAAAGACTTCGTGGGTGGAAAATTCCACAACCCGTTCCACGCGGCACTCCATGACCACGGGACACTCGGCGATGAGGGGCGCTCCGGTTTTGCCCTGGAACAGCTCGAACACATCGGACTTGTCCGTGTTCTTGCCGGAAACCAGGCCCACGTAATCCGTCTTCACCACTAATTCCCGCGACGGGACGTTGATGCTGAACACACCGGATTCGTGAATCCCTATGTTGGTGTAGTGGCTTCGGCCCAAGCCTATGGACAGGTACTGCGGCGCGCCGTGGTTCATAATGCCCACGTGGGCGATGGTCAGGAAGTTGGCCTTGCCCTCAACCATGGCTCCCACAATGGTGGTCAAGGACGGGTACAAACCATTGGCTGCGTCCAGAGTGGTCTTGTTCACAACGCTTTTCCCCTTTGGATTACCAGCGTTCTTGGTGGATACGTTCAGGCTTGAATCTGTCCACGCGTTTGGATTCCACGGCAGGGACACCTACGGGAATCAGGGAGTGGGGCATGATGTCCTTGGGGATGGCGAGCATGTCCCGCAAGGCGTCCATGCGGGCCTGGTCCGGGTAGACGCCGGTCCAAACAGCGCCCAGCTCCATGCCCCGCGCCGCAAGCAGCAGATTCTGCACTGCCGCGGAGCAGTCAATGGGCCAGTAGCCCGGATATTTTTCCAGGGACAGGTCGCCCAGCACCAGAATGGCCAGCGGTGTCTGGGCCAGCATCTTCACGTAAGGGTTATAGGTGGACAAGCGGTCGAGCATGGCCCGGTCCTGGACCACGATGAAATGCCAGGGTTGGGCGTTGCCCGCGCTGGGAGCGGTCATGGCTGCTTGCAGCAGCACGTCGATCTGTTCCTGGCTCACTGCGCCGTCCGTATAACTGCGGATGGAGCGGCGGGTATGGATGGCCTCGAAAATGTCCATGCAGGTCTCCTTGGGTTGGGAGTGGGAGGTAACTTTACTTGCAGGTCTGTTTTGGGGTAGTTGAAGGAATAAGATCAAGTACGCACTTTTTTGTCGCATAGTATCCTGTGTGAAACTCATTACTTTTTTAGACAGTTAGGGGGGAACATGGTGCAAGCCTGTCCCATGCAACGGTTGGGGGAACGGGAGTATTCCTGCCCCGTGGAGTTGGCGATCCAGGTCATTGGCGGCAAGTGGAAGCCGGTGATTCTCTGGCATTTGGGCGAGGAGTCCGTGCTGCGCTTTAATGAGCTGCGGCGGATCATGCCCACGGTGACCCAGAAGATGCTGACCCGGCAACTCAGGGAGCTTGAGGCCGATGGGCTCGTACACAGGGAGGTGTATGCCCAGGTCCCGCCCAAGGTGGAGTATTCGCTGACGCCGGTGGGCAAGAGCGTGATGCCGATCATGCGCGACCTGTGCCAATGGGGCCGAGATTTTGAGTCCCGGCTCAAGGCCCATCTCGCCCAAGCTGCGGACGAGGCTGCCGCGTGACCCCTCAAAGACTCGAAAGGTCCCTTTTCCCCTCCCTCTGAACAGGGTATGTGGCTTCCAAACTCGGGAGACATGATCCGCCATGGATGAAGCCCGCTATTTCGAGCTGCTTGTGGCCATTCACCAAGGTTTGCCGCGCCAAGGACCCGGAACCGGGGCCAGCACGCGCAAGGCGCTGTCCCAACTCGGCCCCTTGCCCGAGAACGCGGCCATCCTGGACCTGGGCTGCGGCTCGGGTGCGCAGACGCTTGATTTGGTGGCTGCCACATCCCCAAAGGTGAAAATAACCGCTGTGGACATCCACATGGTGTTTTTGGAAGAACTGCTGCGCAAGTCCACGGTTCTCGGACTGTCGTCGCGGTTGACCGTTGGCCAGGGAGACATGGCCAACCTGAACATTCCTGAGGCGAGCTTTGACGTGATCTGGTCCGAGGGGGCCATCTACCTCATGGGTTTTCAACAGGGCCTGGAATATTGGAAACGTTTTCTCAAGCCTGGGGGCATGGTCGCTGTGACCGAAGCCACGTGGTTCACTGACTCTCCGCCTCAGCCCGCCCAGGAGTTCTGGGCCAAGGGGTATCCCGCCATGCAGGATGAAGCTGCCAACATCCGGGATATGGAGGCTGCGGGGTACGAGTACGTGGGCGGATTCCGCCTGCCCGAAACCGCTTGGCGCGACGAGTATTATGGGCCGCTGCGGACCCGGATGCCCCGGCTGCGGGAAAAATTCGCCGATGACCCGGACGCCCTGGCCGTTCTTGACGAAACCCAGGCCGAGATGGACATGTACGAGGCCCATGGCGACTCGTACGGGTACGCCTTTTTCCTGGGCCGCTTGCGCGGCGAATAAGCGCACATTTCGCAGCCAAGACCTCTCTTTGGGGAGTGTTCCCCATTCTCGAAATCCAGATTCAGATTTCCAGAATCCAGTGTTGAAAATCTGGAATCCAGGAGTTCATTCTTGGAATCCAGAGATTGCTGTTGGGAAAAAGTTAATAAAAACTTAGCTTTGTCGGAAAATGAATAATAGTTCAGATTTTGTCGTTGACAAACTGAACTAAAGTTCATATTCCTGCTCAACACAAACCCAACAGGAGGTGGTATATGAACACGGCAATGGACATGAGCAATGATTCAACCAAAACCAGGGTCTGCCCCTGGTACATGGCCTACACCTTTGACAACGGACTGCGCGGGTTCTTTCACAACCCCGCCGCGATCCTCGGTCCCTATGTTTCGCCGGGAATGACCGTGCTTGACGTGGGCTGCGGCATGGGCTTCTTTTCCCTGGGCATGGCCCGCTTGGTCGGCGAATCAGGCAACGTTTACAGCGTTGATCTCCAGGATAAGATGTTGGCCAGGGTAAAAAACCGCGCCCAAGCCAAAGGGCTTGATTCGATCATTGAGACCCACCGCTGCGCCGAGGATTCCATCGGCCTTGACGTGAAGGTGGATTTTGCCCTGGGTTTTTGGATGGTCCACGAGACGCCTGACATCAGTGCGTTTTTCCGGGAAATGCACGCCATGCTCAATCCAGGGGGCCACATGTTGGTGGCGGAACCACGTATTCACGTGAGCAGGCGTTTTGTGACCAATGAACAGGCCTTGGCCAAGGAAGCCGGTTTCTCCGTGGCGGCCGAGCCCAAGGTGCGTCTGAGCCGAGCCTTTGTCCTGAAAAAGGATCAATAAG
>QZKZ01000115.1 GCA_004796465.1 Desulfovibrio sp. | reverse complement strand
GCCACATCATCCCCACCTGCCTGCGTAACCACATGATGCTCCGCGAGATGCGCGAAGGTCGCGGTCCCATCTACATGGACACCAAGACTGCCCTGCAGACTCAGTTCGAGACCATGACTCCGGCCGAGCAAAAGCACCTCGAAGCCGAAGCTTGGGAAGACTTCCTCGACATGTGTGTTGGCCAAGCCAACCTGTGGGCCGCCATGAACTGCGCTCCCGAGGAACGCGGCTCCGAGATCATGCCCACCGAGCCTTACCTGCTCGGCTCCCACTCCGGTTGCTGCGGCATCTGGGTTTCCGGTCCGGACGAGGACTGGGTCCCCGAGGACTACAAGATCAAGGCCGACAACGGCAAAATCTACAACCGCATGACCACGGTCAACGGTCTGTGGACCTGCGCTGACGGCGTTGGCGCTTCCGGCCACAAGTTCTCCTCCGGCTCCCACGCTGAAGGCCGCATTTGTGGCAAGCAGATGGTCCGCTGGTGCATCGACCACAAGGACTACTCCCCTGCTATCAAGGAGAGCGCTGACGAGCTCAAGCAGCTCATCTACCGTCCTTTCTACAACTACGAAGCCGGCAAGGCCGCTTCCACCGACCCCGTGGTCAACCCCGAGTACATCAGCCCCAAGAACTTCATGATGCGGCTGGTCAAGTGCACGGACGAATACGGCGGCGGCGTTGGCACCTACTACACCTGCTCGGCTGCCTCCCTGGACACCGGCTTCTGGCTGATGGACATGCTGGAAGAAGACTCCCTCAAGCTGGCTGCTCGTGACCTGCACGAACTGCTCCGCTGCTGGGAGAACTACCACCGTCTGTGGACCGTGCGCCTGCACATGCAGCACATCCGCTTCCGCGAAGAATCCCGCTACCCGGGCTTCTACTACCGCGCCGACTTCATGGGCCTGGACGACGGCAAGTGGAAATGCTTCGTGAACTCCAAGTATGATGTGGAAAAGGGCGAGACCACGATCTTCAAGAAGCCCTACTACCAAATCATCCCCACCTAAACCATTAAACAAGGCGGCTGCGGGCCTGGCCCGCAGCCGCCTTTTTTTCCCAAAATGGTCCGAGCTTGAGCATGAACATACCTGTTGTTGCCTGAGCTTGGGCCGTTTTGTAACAAGGCCCCAAAAACCGTACGGAGGAGCGCGATGTCCAACTCGATTCTGGTTGTCGGTGGTGGATTCAGCGGAATCACCGCCGCCCTGGAGGCAGCGGAGCTCGGCCATGAAGTCTATATCGTGGAGAAGAGTCCGTACCTGGGCGGGCGAGTGATGCAGCTGAACAAGTATTTCCCGAAACTTTGTCCGCCTTCCTGCGGTCTGGAAATACAATACCAGCGCATTCGCAATAACCCCAACGTGAAATTCTTCACCCAGGCCCAGGTTGTTGCCGTTTCCGGCAAGTCCCCTGATTTTAAAGTCAAAGTGCGTATCGAACCCCGCTACACGTCCGCGACCAGCGTGGAAATGGCCGAACTCGTGGATGAGCTGGAAGGCACGGCCACGGACGAATTCAACTTTGGCCTTGCTGAGCGCAAGGCCCTGTACATGGATGTACCGTTCGCCTTCCCCCACCGCTACGTGGTGGATCCGGCAGCCATGGCCGGTGAGGACGAAAAGGTCCTGCACCGCAACCCCGGCGTTGACCTTGACCAAGAGGGCAAGGAGATCGAGCTGGAAGTGGGCTCCATCGTCATCGCCACGGGCTGGAAGCCTTACGACGCCAGCCAGTTGACCAACTTGGGCGCGGGAGAGATCACCAACTGCGTGACCAACATGCAGCTCGAGCGTTTGGCTGCGGCCAGCGGCCCCACCAAGGGCGACATCAAGCGCCCGTCGGACGGAAAAGCCGTGAAAAAGGTGGCCTTTGTCCAATGCGCGGGTTCCCGGGACCAGAACCACCTCAACTTCTGTTCCTACATCTGCTGCATGGCGTCCCTGAAGCAGGCCGCCTACGTGCGCGAGCAGTACCCTGACGCGGAAATCACCATCTTCTACATTGATCTGCGCACCCCTGAGCGTTACCAAAAGTTCGCAGCCAAGATCCTGGCCGACGAGAAGATCACCGCTGTCAAGGGCAAGGTCGCGGCTGTGGCCGAGGACGGTTCGGGCGACGTGCTGATCACCGTGGAGAACGCGGTCTCCGGCATCAAGACCGAACAGCGCTTTGACTTGGTGGTCCTGGCCACGGGCATGCAGCCCAGCTTGGCCGGCGAAAAGCTGCCCATTGACGTGGAAGTGGACGCTGATGGTTTCATCGTTGGCGGCGCTGACCAGGGCATATTCGCCGCGGGTTGCGCCAAAAAGCCCCTGGATGTGATGAAGTCGGCCCAGTCCGCGACCGGCGCGGCCATGAAAGCCATCCAAACGGTGCGAGGGAGGTAGGATAAATGGCCGAGAAAATAGGCATTTACTTCGACGAATCGAGCGTCGGCCCGTACTTCGACTACGAAGCCCTGGTCGAATCCGTCGAGAACAAGTGGGGCGAAGTGGCCCCGGTGGTCAAGACGGTCCAGAACCTGGCTTCGGAAGAAGGCAAGGCGCTGATTCAAGCCGACATCGACGCCGAGGGTTTGGAAGCCGTGGTCATCGGCGGCGCCACCCCTCGTGTGCACTGGGAATACTTTGACTTTGGCTCCGACATCTTTGTGGAGCGGGTCAATCTGCGCGAACAATGCGTCATGAGCTACCAGGCCGAAGACGGCACCGTGGCCGAGCCCATTGATCCTGAAGAAGACTATCCCATTGAGCAGTTGGTGGAGATCGTTCTGGACTACATGAGCATGGGCGTGGCCAGGGCCAAGAACGCCACCGTGCCCGAAGCCCAATCCGTGGAAGCCGTGAAGACCGTGCTGGTCATCGGCGGCGGCTGGGCCGGCCTTTCTGCGGCACTAGATGTCGCGGCCGCGGGCTACGACGCTGTGATCCTGGAAAAAACCGGGGAACTGGGCGGCAAGGCCGCGGCCATGTTCAAGACCATCCCGCTCGCGCCTCCCTACGAAGAGGCCACGGACACGGGCATTGAAAACAAGATCGCGGCTGTGGAGGCCGACGACAAGATCACGGTCAAGTTGTCCACCACCCTCAAGACCCTGACCGGTGCGCCCGGTGTTTACTCCGCCGCGCTCTCCAACGGCGAGACCCTGGACGTGGGCTCCGTGATCCTGGCCGCGGGCTGGGAACCTCAAGAAACCTCGGTACTCGCACCCTTGGGCTACGGCACCCTGGAAGGCGTGGTCACCACTGCCGAGTTTGAGAAGATGGCCAAGGACGGTCAACTGAACGGCCAAAAGGTCGCCTTTGTGCTCGATACAACGGCGTGCGAGCCCGAGGACCTGTACGCCGCTCCCGAGCCGGTTGAGGAAGAGGAAGAGAAAAAGGACGAGGAAGAAGAAGATACCTACGTGCACGAGGACCTGGAAAGCGAGCGGCACCTGCCCTACGCCAAGTCCGTGAACACCATGGTCGCCCTCAAGCAGGCCAACTACGTGGACGGCGTGTCCTACATCTTCTACGACCATATGATCGTGCCCGGCATCCAAGAGCGTTACTACAAGACGGCCCAAGACGCTCCCGGCGTGATGCTGACCAAGGGCAACGTCACCTCGGTGGCCAAGTCCGAGGGCGGTTTGCTGGTCACCGCGGAAAACACGCTCTTTGGTGCGCCCATCGAGGTGGAAGTGGACATGGTGGTCCTGCCCACGGGCATGGTCCCGGCCACGGCCAAGGACCCGATCCTCAACTTCGAGTATCGCCAAGGCCCCAACTTCCCCGACCTCGAGCTTTTTGACGGGTTCGCGGACTCCAACTACATCTGCTTTCCTTACGAGACCCGGCGTACGGGCGTGTATGCGGCAGGCTCGGTTCGCCAGCCCATGCTCATGGACGCCGCCGAGGAAGACGCTTCCGGCGCGGCATTAAAGGCCATCCAGTGCATCGAGTCCTCCAATCGCGGCGTGGCCGTACATCCCCGCTCGGGCGACCTGTCCTTCCCGGACTTCAACTTCGTGCGCTGCACCCAGTGTAAGCGCTGCACCGAGGAATGCCCGTTCGGTGCCCTGGACGATGATGAAAAGGGCACGCCCATGCCCAACCCGACCCGCTGCCGCCGTTGCGGCACCTGCATGGGCGCCTGTCCCGAGCGCGTGATCACCTTCGCCACCTACGGCATCGGCATGCTCTCGGAAGTCATCCGCCAGTACAACGTGCCCGACAGCATCGAGGAAGGCGGTCCCCGCATCCTGATCCTGGCCTGCGAAAACGACGCCTACCCCGCTCTGGACATGGCGGCCAAGCGCGGCCACAAGTGGAGCCCCTACGTGCGGATCATGCCCGTGCGCTGCCTGGGTTCGGTGAACACCATCTGGATCAAGGACGCTCTGGCCCAGGGCCTTGACGGCGTTATCCTCATCGGCTGCAAACACGGCGATGATTACCAGTGCCATTTTGTCAAAGGT
>QZKZ01000277.1 GCA_004796465.1 Desulfovibrio sp. | reverse complement strand
GTATGCGGACTATGACCTGCTGAAAGAACAAGAACCCGAGGAAGCGGCCCGCTTGGGTATTGAATAAACTGTTTCCTATTCATTTTTTTGGGGAAGCCTCACGGCTTCCCCTTTTTTTTGTATATTGCATCGCACAATTGTTTACTTCAAACATGCATTTTGATACTAGGCTCGCTATATACAAGCGAACAAAATGGTTAGAGGTGACCGCTAAAAAATGGAGGGGCACATGGACACTATGAAAATAATTGAAAAGTGCGTTGCACTTTTAGTCGGCCTTGTTGTCGTTGGCCTTGTAATATATTTAATATTGCTCGACGAGCCTTTCCAAAACCTCGAGACTGCGGGATATGTTAAAACCTTACTGAGTCTTGCATGCGCCATAGTTGGAGCATCGCTTCCTGGCTTTCTAAATATCTCATACAGGGCTGGTGGTCTTGTCCTGAGAGCAGGAGGGGCAGTAGCACTGTTCATAGTTGTATTTTTCTACTCAGACAGGGCCTTGCCTGTTCTGCAACAACCGGAAGTTACAATGGAGTTAAACAGTGCAGCTGGGCATATTTCTATAGCCATGCGGCCTTATCCTACAAGTTCGCAACATGAAAATGCTATTCTTGGCCAAAGAACAACTGCAACAGCTGACATTGTATATACGAGCCACATTCCTCAATCAAGAAGCATATTCTTGGACAAAGAGATGCTTACTCTACATATTGATGACGATGAATATACTTTTCAAGCTGCATTTTACGCAAAATTGCTGCCTGAAGAAGAAAAATGGATAGTTGACACTGTATCGAGAGTAGCTATACCGCCAGAAAGTATCATAAGGCATGAAACATGCTTTATTAACAACATAACTTGGAATGATTTCTTGACATTACTACTTGAATCTCAGCAAGACAAGGCCACTTTCTACGTAACTAGTTCTCTCGATGGTACGGAAGGATTAACTGCTGAATGCCTAGTCGACATGAAATACTGGAGAGATCAATTACACATCGGCCTCTCTAGTGAACAAGGAATTCCTCACATGATAGCCTTGGCATGCAGGTACCCATACACCACAGGAGACGAGTGATGAAAACTATACTTACTGTTACTCAATCTGTTGTTCTTCTTTTACTTTATGTTTCCACATGCTTTTGTCAACCAGGACTTGAAGATCAGAACAGCATAGAAACTTTCGAATCACTCCCTGAACTGAACCAGAGCGATATGGAAGCACTATTTCCACAAGTCCACAGTCCGCTTGATGAAGACTCTGGCTCAACATACTATGTTGAACCGGGTATATATGGTCCGGGTTGGACACAGTGGCCGGAATTTACTTCTCCTGCGAATCCACCAGCAGTTGATCCTGAAATATTACTTGGCAATAGCACCTCAGAACGCGGCAATTCCGAGTTCACTCCAGAGATAGGAATTCAATAATTCCCTTACCGAACCTCTCCAGAACTCAGGCGTCTCTCCCTTGAAATACGCCTCGTGTCGCCTGCCTCCGCTGGTCTCTGTACTTAGTAGGGCCAGGTACCACCGGGCTTATTTTCTTGAACTCCATGTTCCGCCACATCCAACCAATCTCCAAAATACCTTGTCCCAGTCGTTGATTGTGCCCGCCCCCCGTTCCTGGTACCACTAAGCCCCACACCAGCCGCGCAAGTGTGGGGAGAAGCACATGGTCCTGAACATCGGCCTTTTTGAATTCCTGGTTATCGCCGTCATCGTGCTGTTCATCATTGTTCCGGCCATAGCCGTGCCTTTTCTCACGGCCAAGCGCGGCAACCAGCAAAAGGCTAAACCCTCGCGCTCCCGGCGCGCTGTTTCCCCCTCCCGCGCCCAACGCAAACAAGAGGCCAAGCTCAAATCCCTGCTCAGGGACGGTGTGCTGACCCAGGCTGAATACGAAAACAAACTGCGCCTGCTCAGGCAACGCAACGCATAACATCGCTGTATCGGATACCATTGTCATGAAGCTCTTGTTTATCTGCCTCTTGGTCGCCTTCCTGCTTCTGCCTGTCGTGTGCCTGGCTTTAACTCTCATTATCCGTAAAGGCATCCACGCGGACAAGGGGTGTGGCTGCGCCCGCCCAATTGACGCCCCTGACGCCTCCTCCCCCTCTGAAAAAAACGATTCCAGCGAATCCTGAAAATGCAAACCATGTCCGTCTATATCTGAGAACGGGCTAAACGCGAACTTGGCGCATAGTTCAGGGACCCCCTGGGATTATCAACTATTTCTCATGGTTTCCCTTGCAACCAAGCCCATAAACGAGTATGATTGCTGAGTAAGGTAGCTGCTTTTTTTTCATTAAAATGCTAGGAGCACACCATGAAAAAGGTACTTATCACTTTGGCCGCTGTTGGAATTTTTCTGATTTCGTCCGTGGCCATGGCCGGAATCCAGGACTTTACCCTGGTCAACCAGACGGGTTGGGACTTTCATTTTGTGTATGTTTCTCCCGACTATTCCGACAACTGGGGCGCTGACCGCCTCGGCGAGACCGAAATCCTGTACACCGGCACCAGCCGCTATATCTCCATCAATGATGGCGGCGACCACTGCATCTGGGACCTCAAAATCGTCGACCAGGACCAGGACGAGTTCCAGTATATGGGCATCAACTTTTGCCAGGTTTCGACCGTGACCATCAATTTTGAAAACGGCGCGTTCGTGGCTTACTACAACTAAGCTGCCTGCAACCAAGGGCAAGGGAAAACACCGCTCGGCGCACCCGGGAAACGGCTTTTCCCTTGCCAGTTTTTTTTTGTGAAGGTATCTTGAACAGAGTGTGACCATCCTTCCCACAAGCAAGGAGCAAGACATGAAAAAAATCGTCATCACCCTGGCCGCTGTTGCCGTATTTCTCATTGCGGCCGTGGCGAATGCCGGCATCCAGGATTTCACCATCGTGAACAACACGGGAAATGAAATTTATTATGTCTACGTGTCCGCCACCATTTCCCAAGACTGGGAAGAAGACCTCCTGGGCAATGAAATCATGTACCCCAACGACCAACTCCAAGTGAGCTTTGTCGGGGGCAGCAACCATTGCTACTGGGACCTCAAGATCCAGGACAAGGACGGCAGGACCCAGGATTGGCGGGAAATCGATCTTTGCACCGTGGGCATGGTGACCCTCACCTACTCCAACGGTTTTTACAACGCCAGTTGGTAGTTCGGAATACGATCATGTAAGCCCCCTGGCATTGCGCCAGGGGGCCTTTCACTTTGTAGCCTACACAGGGGCCGCGCTGTTTCGAGTCTGCCCTTGCTTTGGCTGTAATTGTCCGGCCCGCTTGCCCCGGCCCTACACCTTGTTCCATGGTTCAGGAAATGTAATGAACAAAATCCCGGCAATTCTTGTCGTTTTTCCAGTCGCAATGCTCCTGCTGGGAGCCTTGCCATCCCTTGCCGGAATCCAGGACTTCACCCTGGTCAATTCCTCGGGCCTGGACATTCCCGTGATCAAGATATCAGAGGACTATAGTGACGAATGGGGGCCGAACGTACTCGGAGCCAACCAAATTCTCCTCCACGGAACAAGCCTGCCCATCAACTTTTCCGGCGGCAGCACTTACTGCAACTGGGACATGTACATTGAAAACGCTCAGGGACAAGATTTCCAGCTCATGGGCATGGACCTGTGCGTCATCACCAAGGTCGTTATTTATTCGGAAAACGGTCAGATGCAATTCTGCGCTCAATAACCCCTTCACCTGTTCCAGTCGTTGTTCCAGGTCACAACCTCTCAGAACAAAGCATCACGAGTCGCCCATTTCCTCGGCCAACCGTCCCAGCATCTGCACGCCGTGCTCGATCTCCGGCGTCCACACACCGGTGCAGCTCAAGCGGATGTAGCTGTTGTAGCGGTCCTGAGTGGAAAAGATCACCCCAGGAGCAACGGATATGCCCATGTCCCTTGCCCGGAAAAAGTACTCCTTGGAATCCACGTTGCCTGGCAACTCCATCCACAGCACGGCTCCGCCAGTGGGCCGTGTGACCCGGGTCTTCTCCGGAAAATAGCGGCTCACGCTGACCTGCAAGGCCTGCATGTTGCTTTCCATGGCGGCCCGGAGACGTTTGAGATGCCGGTCAAATCCCCCCACGCGCAAGTACTCGGCAATAGCCGCCTGGGTCGGCCTGGGCGTGGACACGTTGGTGGTGCCCTTGATCTCTTCGGCCTTGGAAAAGAACTTGCCGGGGATGATCCAGCCGACCCGGTAGCCCGGAGCCAATGTCTTGGAAAATGACGAGCAGGATATAACCAAGCCCTTGGTGTCGTATTTGAGGCAGGAATACGGCCGCTTGGGGCCGAAGTGGAGATCGCCGTACACATCGTCCTCCACCAGGGGAATGGAATTGTTGGTGAGCAGCTCCACGATCTCCTGCTTGACCTCCTCGGGAGTGAGGCTGCCGTCGGGGTTGGCGTAGTTGAAACAAAAGATGGAGGCTTTGATGTCAAAGAGCTTGAGCGCCCGCTCCACATCCTCCACGGCAACGCCCCCCTCGGGGCAAGAAGGAACTTCAATGGCGCGCAGCCCCAGGTTCTCCAAGAGCCGCAGGAAGCAATAATACGAGGGTGAATGCACCAGCACATTGTCTCCGGGTCTGGTGAACATGCGTAAGGCGATATACAAGGCTTCCAGCGCCCCGCAGGTCACCACCACGTTGTCCGGAGATACCGCGGCGCCCCAATCCATGGACCGGAACGCGATTTGACGCCGCAGATCAATGTTGCCGGCCATGGGCTCATACCCCAGGATATGGTCGCCCGAATCCCGCATGACCTGGCCCATCATCCTGCCCAAGGCCCGGCCCGGCAACACCGACCCGTCGGGCACGGCAACGCCCAGGGGTATCAAGTCCTCGGCTCCCACGGTTTGCAGCACGGTTTGGATCAGGCTGCTGCGATTGCCGCTGATTGCTTCGAGATGCTTGGGAGCCTTCTTTTCCGTGGGCGGCAGGAGCTGGCGGAAGTCAGTGCGCACGAAAAAACCCGACCTGGGCCGCGACTCCAAAACCCCCTTTCTTTCCAGCTCCACATACGCCTGGCTAATGGTGGAAATGGACATGCCCATACGTGTGGACAACTGCCTGAGCGACGGCACCCGGTCGCCCGGGTTCAGCGCCTTGGCGTCGATCATTTGCAAGATATGCTTTTCCACTGTTTGGTAGCGGTAGGTCTCTTGGGGCACAACGTTCATGGCTCGCCTCAACTGTCATGGATGTTTTTGTATGTATTTGTGTCTGTACCGTAACAGGATCTCCCTGTATTGCAACCCCTGGACAATGGCGCTCCACATGCACCACACTCCAGGGAAGGATCCACCATGCAGGACACCATGGACACCACACCTGAAATTCCCGCCAATCCCTGGCTGAGAGGCTTCAAACGAGCCACGCCCATTGTGCTGGGATATTTGCCCGTGGCCGTGGCCTTCGGAGTATTGGCCCAAAAAAACGGCATCAGCGGAACCAATGCCGTGCTCATGTCGCTCATTGTGTTTGCCGGAGCGTCCCAGTTCATCGCAGTAGGCCTTATCGCCTCGGGAGCCGGGCCATTGGCCGTCATCGCCACCACCTTCATGGTCAACCTGCGCCACCTGCTCATGAGCGCCGCGCTTACGCCCCACCTCAAGGGCTGGTCCAAGCCTCTGCTCAGCCTGTTCGGTTTCGGAATTACCGATGAATCCTTTGCCCTGCACACCCTGGCCTTCACAACCAGGGAGCCGGATGCACGCGAGAGCTTGGCCGTGAACTTCACGGCCTATTGTTCATGGGTCGTGGGCACCTGGACAGGTATCGCGGCCAGCGGACTCATCGGCGATGTCCGGCCCATGGGCCTGGACTACGCCTTGCCCGCCATGTTCATCGCCCTGCTCACGGCCCAGCTCAAGGACCGGGTCCATGTGCTGACGGCCCTGGCCGCAGGGGCCTTTTCCGTGATCTTGCTTGCGGCCGGACTCTCGCAAGCCAACGTCATCCTCGCCACCGTGGTGGCGGCGAGTCTGGGAACAGGTATTGTCCTGTGGAACAGCAAACGATCCTCTTAGTTATCCTCGGCATGACGCTGGTGACCTATGTGCCCCGCGCCCTGCCCTTGTGGACCTTAGCTTCCAAGTCCCTGCCCAGGATTGTGGTTATTTGGCTCGGCTTTGTGCCCACTGCCGTGCTCGCGGCCCTGTTGGCTCCGTCCCTGCTCCTGCCCGAGGGTGGGTTCAGCCTGGGGCCGGACAACCTCTACCTGTGGGCCGCGCTTCCTGTTTTCCTGCTGGCCTGGCGCTTCAAAAGCTTGTTCGGTTGCGTGATCCTCGGCATGGGCTTGGTGGCCCTGGGCCGCTATTTGTTAGGCTGATTCCTCGAAATAGTCTCGGCCTGTCCGTCAGCCAATATACAGGGGCGACTAAGGCCAAGACCGGACTCGACATCTTGGCGCCCGGCGGTTTCCCCCTGTACCGCCGGGCGCCATGCTTTTTTCGGACACCATCCCTACTGTATCAAAAGAAAAAGGCCCTGCATCAACCGAAGCAGGGCCTTTATGTGCAAATACCACCGAATCGCTGCTATTCCATGCAAGCCTCAAAGGCAGAGTCAACAGCATCAATGACGTCGGCGCTGAACATGGACTCGGCATCTTCCGGGGTCTGGGCCTGCCCGTCAACCCAGGCCTGGGCCAACTGGTTGTATTCAGCCGGGGTGATCACGCCGGCCAACTTCGCAGCAGCGCATTCACACACGCCCGGAGGGGCGCCTTCAAGGGCATTGCATCCCTGGGCGAATAAAGCCTGATCAGCTTCCTGGGCCATGGCGGGCCCGGCAATACACACAACTGCTGCAACCAAAGCCACGAGCAACACTTTCATGTTTTCCTCCAAAGGTTAAGCGGTCTTCGCCGCAATACGTGGACCCCTGCCCCTCATTACCAGCCCAGGAGTAAATGGGCAACTCATGATACGCATTTCACACTTCCTTACTTTGCCTTCCATTTTGACAGAGCCCCGGAGCGAGTGTATCTAATTGGGGACTATCTTCCTGGCCGCGGGAAGGCCGGTTGGCCCAACAATCACAACCGCGCCGCGCAAGCGGGCGCGCACAAGGAAACCGCCATGAAGCATCTGCTCCTTTTTCTTGTTGTGCTGGCCCTTTTTGGCCTTGCCTGCCAGCCCATGCAGTCGTCCTATCAACGCAGCTACGAGGAATGCGAATTCGAAGCCAACCGCCGCAATCTCGTGGGCAGCGAACGCCAGGCCTTCATGGACGGCTGCATGAACGATTACAACCAAAATCAGCAGCAATATTACTACCGCACCCCTGAAGAATGCGAGATGGAAGCCAACCAGCGCAACCTCATCGGCTACAACCGCGAAGCGTTTATCCAGGATTGTATCAACACTCCAATCCGCTAGCCCTGCCTTTTCTCGGCATATCCCGGCGCGGCCTTTGGCCGCGCTTTTCTTTTGCCCAGGGGAAAATAATCACCATTACTTTGACATAATTCCCAAGGCAAGATACTCGGTAAAGTAATACAATATCACAAGTATCATGGACAGGCGCTGGATATTGAGCGCCCAAACCGCCCCAGGGAGCGGGCAAACCGAGGAGGGAGCCTTATGCGGTATCTCGTGCTGGTTTTCGCGTTGCTGGTCCTGATGGCTGTAGCTTGTAAAAGTGGCCCCCCGGCCAACACCGACTATCTCAACTCCCGCGCCTGGTGCGAATGGCAGGCTGATGAGCAAAGCCTGGAAGATTATAACCGCGCTATTTTTGTCCGGGCCTGCACTGGTCAGCCCAATCCCAACTATTGATCCCTCAGTTGTAGACGAAAGGAGGCGGGGCCCATACCCCGCCTCCACTTTTTTGTTCCTTGCCTGAGTCCTGCTTATTCGTCCAAGCCGTTGCAATACTTCCGGCATAGGCCTTCCGCCCCAATGATCCTGGAGTCGCATCCCTGGAACAAGTACTCCCGGACCAACTGCTGCCGGGTTTCCCGGCACATGTCGCGGCATTGGGCTTGGCTGGTGAATTCGCCGGCCATGGCGGCCTCGAATCGCTCGCAGATGATGTGGCGGTCGCCACTGGCGCAGGCCGGTCCATCATTGACCCCCAGGGTCAGGCTGCTGTCCATGACGCACATGGACCAGAACTCGTCGCGGTTGATGGACCTGAGAGCGCATGCCCCGCAGAAGAAAGCCACCAAGCCCGCAATAAGCATCACCCTGCCAAGAGAGTTGAGAAAGCCTTTGCCCATGTGTTGTTCCGTTCCTTAGTCCGCGTCACGCACCAACCGGACATAATTATAGATGTAGATCACGTCTCCTTGGGGGCCGCGGCCCCACTCAAAGTCGCCGGGATCGCCCGACTTGGGGTCGCTGCGCTGGCACCCCGCGCCGTGCACATCCAGCAGCTCGCCGCCGGGGTTGCCCATTTCAATATGTCCTGACCCTTCTGTGCGAGGGCCGCCAAAACCGGGCCCACCCATGTTCCCGAGGCCGAGCGTGCGGCCTGGAAGCGGACCACCCCGAGAAAACCCACTGTCATGCCTCCCTTGCGGCGGCTCCATGGTCGGCATGCTGCCTGGGCCGTCCCTGGGCGGGCCAGAGTTGGGGGCCATATACCCCAAACCCCGGCCAAAAGCGATATATGCGGCGTTGCTGCTGCGCTGGTTATCCAAATGGGTGGTTGACGACCAGAAATACGGATAATCCAAAGCTCCGCCAGGATTGGTGATGGCCGTGGTGAAGAAGATGGGGTCTATGGCCGGAGAATTCGTGATGTCCGGGGAACGGGAATAATCCACTATGGACTGGAGTTCCTTGATGTTGGGCAGCCGCCAGTCTGAGTAGCCCGCGTATTCAAGGTTTTCGGCCCATTGGAGGGCCTGTTCCCAGGTCATGGCTCCCTCGCTGCCTTCCAGGGCCCCGCTGTCCACTTGCATCCACATCAACTTTGCAGCCCGGTCCGTGACAGTTCCATCGCGGTTGTCCACGAAATCGTTGACCCCATAGTCTGTTTCCCCCCGCACGTAGCGCACGAAAAAGGTCTTGGCTCCATGGGCAAGGCGGTCACAGGGGTAGCACTTGATGCGGCCGTCAGCGAAGTTCACTCCGAACATTCCCCTCATGCCCATCATGACCCGCGACCCGTAAACGTTGCTGGTCATCCACTGGGAATCAATGATCCTCTCACCGGCGGATTCATCGCCAAATTCAAAGACAAAGTACTCCGTATTAAGATAGGGCCTGGACTGGGAAGCGGTCCTCCCTGTGACCCCGTTGAAGTCCATGAGGGAATACAGCTCCTTGATGGTGGGCACGCGCCAGTCCGAATATCCGCCCACCCGGCACTGGGCGGCTCCGGCCATGCCTTGTTCCCATAGGACCTTCTCTCCGGGGTCCTGGACCCACATCAAGCCGGTGACGAGATCAGTGACCGTACCGTCGCCGTTGTCTCTATACTGCATGGCCGCGCCTTGGTAGTGGGCGTCTTGGCCGTAAAATGGATCGCCTGGAGACGGCCGCCTGATTTCGTTTGAAACGCCGTAGAATTCGCCTTGTCCTGTGTCCGGGATGGTGAACCCGGCCTGGGCGGCTCGTGGCGAAACAAGGGCAAGGGTAACAGTAAGTACTAGGAGTGCTTTGGTCATGATCCACCTCGCTTGCTGCGAATTGTCTTAAGAAGCAGTACGCAAGGAGGGGAAACGCTTCTACTGAAGGCCCCTGGTCCAGTCTGAAAAACAGGCGTCCATGTCCAACTCCCCCCTGAAAATAGAAAAGTGGCGGGGAAGCCCCCGCCACATGTCATGACCGTTTCGGGACGCTGTATGGCCCCGGCTCTTGGGCAAGCACCTATTGGGCGTCCCGCACCAAGCGCACATAGTTGTAAATGTAGATCACATCGCCCTGGGGGCCACGGCCCCATTCGTAATCATCGGGATCGCCGGACTTGGGATCACTGCGCTGGCAGCCCGCGCCGTGCACGTCAAGCAGCTCGCCGCCCTCATTGCCCTGATCAAAGCCCTCGCCACCTTGAGCGCCCGGGCCACCTTGCCCGCCGGCTCCGCCTTGGCCTCCAAATGAACCCTCGATGCCTCCGCCCGCCCTTCCACGTGACGGCTCTCTGCCTTGCCCAGGCCCTGATCCACCACCAGGGCCGCGGCTGGGACCGCTGGAAGGGTGTCCGCCTTGGCCTTGAGAACCGCTGCCCGGCTCGCTCATATACCCCAGCGCCCGGCCAAAGGCGACATACGAAGCAAATCCTTGGTTGCCTTCTTCCACATGTGTGGTTGAAGACCAAAAATAGGGAAAATCCCTCACGCCGCCAGGATTGGTGATGGCGGTAGTCGTGAAAATGGGGTCAATGGCCGCCGACCCCGTGGTGTCGGGAGAGCGGGTATAGTCCACGATGGATTGCAGTTCCTTGACATTGGGCAGACGCCAGTCCGTATGCCCCGCGTACTCGGAAGCTTCCGCCCACTCCAGGGCTTCTTCCCAGTCCATGGCGCCGTCAGCGCCTTCCATATCGCCGCTGTCCACCTGCATCCACATCAGGCCCGAGGCCTGGTCCGTGACCGTGCCGTCGCCGTTGTCCACGAACTCATTGACGCCATATCCCTGCCCGCCGCGTACGTAGCGAAGATAAAAGGTTGGGGTTTCGCGGCCTCTGGAGTAAACGCCGTAGCCCTTGATGCGGCCATCCGCGAAATTGACACCGAACATGGTCTTTTGGCCCCACATGGTGGTGGACACATACACCGTGCTGGTCATGAACTGGGCATCAATGATGCGTTCACCTGCGGATTCGTCACCATAGGCAAAGACAAACACGCTACTGTCCAGAAATGGAGCCGAGCTGGAGATGGTCCTGCCAGTATACCCGCTGAAATCAATGAGCGAGTACATCTCCTTGATGGTGGGGACGCGCCAGTCCGAGTAGCCGCCCACACTGCATTGGGCAGCCCCTGCCATGCCCTGTTCAAAAGTAACCTTGCCGCCCGGGTCTTGGACCCACATCAGGCCGGTGACGAGGTCCGTGACCGTACCGTCGCCATTGTCCACATACTGCATGGCCGGCCCTTGGTAATGGGCGTCCTGGCCGTAGAAATGGTCGCCAGGACCTGGCGCGCTGATCTCGCTGTCATCGTCGTAGAACAGGACTTGCCCAGTGTCCGGAATCGTAAACTCGGCCAACGCTCCCAAAGGCGCGGCAACCATCATCACCCCTACCACAAGAAAGACGCGGAAATTATTCATTGTTGATCCTCGCTGTATGAGTTTTTGCTCTTAGGCACCATACGCGAACAGGACACAACATCTACACATCAAGCCAAGAGCTTGCCCCTTGACCCAAAGAAAGGAGGACTTATGTAAGGGGTAACTGCCATTGCCTTACCACCCTTCGAAGACCCCCCTTTCGGTTCCTCAGCGAAAGGGGGGATGCTTT
>QZKZ01000219.1 GCA_004796465.1 Desulfovibrio sp. | reverse complement strand
TTGGCCGAAGAGGCCCGCTGCCGCATGGCAGCCGAGCAAGCCCTGGCCGAAGCGCAAACCGAGTTCGAAGCAAAACTGGAACAGACCATAGACCGATTGGTGTCCGAGCGATTGGAGACAGCGGTTGACCAGCGAGTTCAAGAACGGTTGGCCCGGGAAGTTGAAGCGGAACTCGCGCGCCGCGACCAGGGCTTGGCCGGCAGGGTCGAGGAACTCACCCGCGCCTTGGCTGACAAGGACACGGCAGCGCGAGGCCTGCAAGAATCCTTGGACGAAATGGCTGCAAGCAAGAACCAACTCGACAAGGTCTTGGCCGAACAGCAGCGGATGGTTCAAGAACTCAGCCAGGAACAAGACGCCTGGACCAGGGAAAAATCCGCCATGCAACACTCCCTTGCCGAGCGGGACAGCTCGGAGCAGGCCCTGCTCGCCTCGGAACAAGTGCTTCGCCAGGAAAGGGACCGCTTGCAGGGAGATCTTGCAGGCAGCCGAGAAAAGCTCGCAGAGCAGAACGCGGCCCTTGATGCTCTCGGTACGGAAAAGGCCCGGATCGAGCAAGAAAACACGCAGCAGCGTGAGCGGATTTCCCGGTTGGAGAAGGATCTCGCCGCATTGAAACTGGAGATGGAGCAGCTCTCGGCCGCGCCTTCCGAAGCAGCCGCACCTACCCAAGCTGAAGCCCCCCCGGAGACGGTGGAGCCCGACACCAAGGCCCGCCGCAGCCTGGCCGCAGTGGAACGCGAACACATCAAACGCGTGCTCAAGGCCGTGAACTGGGTCATAGAAGGCCCCAACGGCGCGGCCAAAATCCTGGGCCTCAAGCCAAGCACCTTGCGCTTTCGCATGCGAAAAAATTCCATTTCGCGGCCTAAATAATACCCTGCCTCCTGTTTATGGGAAGCGTGTTGCCGCGTCACGTATGAAGGGGGGACCACACACAAGGGCCCGGGAAAAAGCAGGGCCGGTTCGGGAAGAACTTGGTATGAAAAGTATAAGCCAAAATTCGGCCCCTTTCCTGTTCTATTAGTCTTCCGCTCTCTCCGGCAGCCTTTTCCCGGGATTTCTTTGTACCACGCCCGCAACTGCGCGGGCAAGGTTTTTACACGTATTTATGTCCCATCACCCCGGGGGGTTGTGGCTTTTTTCGTTTCTTGCCTTGCGGGCATGCTGTTGGGGGGGGCTTCCCCATATTAGCGGGAATCTCCCATTTTCATGGTAGAGTTTTTGTAGTATTTATCCCCAACTTCGTGCATTTGTTTTCAACACCCTAAAGCTACTGTCTGGAATTACTTATGGATTACCTTCTGGAAGGTCTTTGGCAAGCCTTTGCCCTCCTTTTCCATGGCGACCCGGAAACTTACTCCGCAGTGTGGGTTACCGTTGTGGTTTCATCTTTGTCCATGGCCTGCACCCTGGCCATTGGCGCGCCCCTGGGTTTTATCCTGGGCTATTGCCGCTTCCCCGGCCGAAAAGCCGCCCGGCTCGGTGTGGACACCCTGCTCTCCTTGCCCACGGTGGTCATCGGCCTCATGGTTTACGCGTTTCTCTCCCGCAGGGGCCCCTTGGGAGAAATGGGGTTGCTCTTCACCATTCCGGGCATGGCCGTGGGCCAAACCCTGCTGGGCCTGCCTATTGTCATGGCCATGACCGCCACGGCAGTGGAGAACCTCGACGCCCGCCTCAAGAACACCTTGCTCACCTTGGGGGCGGGTCCCATGCAAATCGCGGCCACCACCTTGTGGGAAGCCCGCTTCCACCTCATGCTGTCGGCCATGGCCGCTTACGGTAGAATCGTTTCCGAAGTGGGCATCTCCATGATGGTGGGCGGCAACATCAAATGGCATACCCGCACCATCACCACGGCCATTGCCCTGGAAACAGGCAAGGGCGAATTCGCCATGGGTATTGCCCTGGGACTGGTGCTGATGATAATCGCCCTAGGCGTGAATTTTGCCGCGGCACTACTCAAGAGGGTAACCCAACGATGAACTCTCTTTACGAACTCGAATCCGTGCGTCAGGAATACCGGGGCCGCACCGCCCTTGAGCTGGACAGTTTGGTCCTGGAATCCGGGCATCTGCTCGGCGTGCAAGGG
>QZKZ01000128.1 GCA_004796465.1 Desulfovibrio sp. | reverse complement strand
GCCACGCGTTGCTGCTGGCCGCCCGAGAGCTTGGACGGGTACACGTCGGCCTTTTCCTTGATGCCCACCTTGTCGAGGAGCTTAAGCGCATTGAGCTTGGCCTCGTCCCGAGGCGTCTTGCGCAGCTTCATGGGGGCCATGGTCAGGTTCTGCAGGGCGGTCTTGTGCGGGAACAGGTTGAAGTTCTGGAAAACCATGCCCAGGTCCTGGCGGATTTCGTTGATGCAATTCTTGGGATCGCTCAGGTTCTTGCCGTCCACGATGATCCGGCCCTTGTCGATCTGTTCCAGACGGTTGATGGAACGCAGCAATGTCGACTTGCCCGAGCCGGACGGGCCGATGATCACGAACTTCTGCCCGGCTTCCACGTCCATGCTCACGTCGTTGAGCGCCATGAGCGAACCAAAGAACTTGTAGACGTTCTTGATTTGGATGATGGGATCAGTCGACATAATGGCTCAACCTTTGTTCCATGATGGAGACGATCTTGGAAAGGATCAGGGTGAAGATCAAGTAGACCAGGGCGACCATGGTGTAGGTCTCAAAGGCGGTGAAGTCCACGGCCACGAATTCGCGGCCCCTGCGGAAGATGTCGGCGATGGCCACCACTGAGATCAGGGACGAGTCCTTGAGCAGGGCGATGAATTCGTTGCCCACGGGGGGCAGGATGGTGCGCCAGGCCTGGGGCAGGATGACCAGGGCCATGGTCTGGCGGCCGTTGAAGCCCAGGGACCGGGCCGCTTCTTTCTGGCCCTTGTCGATGGAATCGATGCCCGCACGGAACACTTCGCCCATGTATGCGCCGTAGCAGATTGACATGGCCATGACCGCGGCCACCATGCCTTGCAGATGAAGAAATTTCGCCAGGGCGTAGTAGAAATACACGAGTTGGACGATGAGCGGGATGCCGCGCACGATTTCCACGTAGGTCGAGGCGATGAGACTGAAGACGCGGTTCTTGGAAAGGCGTCCCAGGCCTGTGATCAGCCCCAGGACCAGAGCGCCGAGGATGGAGAACACCGTGACCTGGAAAGTGACGAAAATACCGTCGGAGATGAAAAGCAAGGCGTCCCAGTATGGATCGGGCTGGTAGACGGGCAAAAATATGATGAAAAACACGGCGATGCCCAGGGAAATCCACCAGGCGTTGAGCAGGCCCCGGTCTTTTTTCCTGGGGATGGCCGCGCCGTCTCCGATGACGATGGTGGTATGTTTGCTTTCGTCGGCCTTCATGGCTGACCTCGGGGGCTGGTTTGACCAAGGCCCGGCAGAGCCGGGCCTTGGTTGTTGCGCATTGTGTCGGATTCAGTGGTTTATTGATTGAACCACTTGGCGAAGATCTCGTCGTACTGGCCCGAAGCCTTCACAGCGGCCAGGGCTTCGTTGAGGATGGGCAGCACGCCATTGGGGTCGCCCTTTTGCACGGCCCAGCCCAGGTACTCGGGAGTGTCGGACTCGATGAGAAAGGCCAGGGTCAGGGTTTGGGAGTACTTTTCGTTTTGCAGGGCAAAGTCAAAGGCCACGGCGTCGTCGCAGATCACGGCGTCCAGGTTGCCGTTGTACAGGTCTTCCACGGCCAGGCCGATTTCGTCGTAGGACTTGGCTTCCGCGCCTTCAATGGCTTCGATGGCGAAGTAACCGGTGGTGCCGAGTTGAGCGCCCGCAACCTTGCCGGCCAGGTCTTCCACCGAAGTGATGCCGGCGCCTTGGGCGGTGATCACGCCTTGCTTGACCTCAAAGTAGGGGTCGGAAAAATCCATGGTCTCCTGGCGCTCTTCCGTGATGGACACGGAGGAGTTGATGCAGTCGTACTGACCGGCAGCCAGACCGGCAAAGATGTTGTCCCAGGCCACGTTGTTGATGTCGGCCTTGAACGTGCCCGTGGCTTCCATGGCCATGAGCAGGTCAATGGAGAAGCCCACGAAGTTGTGGTCTGTATCAACGAATTCCATGGGCGGCCAGGTGCAGTCCGAGCCGAAGCTGATGGTGGGAACGTCCTCGGATTGGGCGTCTTGGGCCGGGGCGAGAACGCAGAGGCCGACGATGGCGGCCAGGACCAAAGCGAACAGAGACAAACGTTTCATGATTCCTCCTAGGGTGTCCACGCCAGGAGCGTGGCGAGTCAATATTCAACAGTTCTGTGCCGGAACCGTTACCGAACTGATTTACTGCCAACGCCATGTTGATGCTGGCTCATGCCTTCAATGTCAATCATTTTTCAAGGCTCAGGAACGGAGTTGGGAGGCAAGCATCCCCCCAAGCATCAAACCGCAGCCCAAGAACTCTTTCATTGTAAGAATCTCGTTGAGGAAGAGCCACCCGGCCAGGGCCGCGAAGGCAGCTTCCAAACTCAGGATGATGGCCGCGTGCGCGGGTTTTGCCTGGCGCTGGGCCACGACCTGCAAGGTATAGGCGACCCCCACGGAGACCAGCCCGGAAAAAAGCAGCGCGCCTGAAGCGCCTGCCAGACCCGAAAATGTGATGGATTCGGTGCTGGCGGCGGCGATCAGGCTCAGCACGGAGCAGGCCCCGAACTGGGCCGCGGCCAAGCGGATGGGATCCATGCGCGGGGAGAGCCAGCCAATGACCAGCACGTGCACGGCCCAGAACACCGCGCCGATGAGGACAAAGGTATCGCCCGGGGTCAGGCTGAAGGACTCGGTCACGCTGAGCAGATACATGCCCGCAACAGCCAGGACCGCGCCGATCCAGGTGCCCAGGCCCGGACGTTGCTTGAAGGCCAAGCCCATGAGTGGGACCATGACTACGTAGAGCCCGGTGATGAATCCTGCCTTGCCCGCTGTGGTGGTCATGATGCCTATTTGCTGCAGGGTGGCCCCGGCGAACAGGGCCGCTCCGGCCAAGCCCCCGCCCAGGAGGTAGCGCTTCCAGGCGCTGGCCTTGCTCAGATAAGCGGGCGGGGCCATTTTCACCCGCAGCATGACCGGAATGAGCACGCACGCGCCCAAGGCGAAGCGGACGCCGTTGAACGTGAAGGGGCCCACGTGGTCCGTGCCCATGCGTTGGGCAACAAAACCGCAGCCCCAGATCAGGGCCGTGAGCAGCAGGAGAAGATTGGCGTGGATCGCGGTCATGGGTTTACCCGGCAAACATCCCCGCAGGGCGGAGACGGGCCTGAGTACAACCCCGAAGGTCCGGCGTCAACTCATTTGGATGCTGTCAAGACAAGCTTGCAGAAGCCCGGGAGCCCGGGCAATACACGGGCGCGAAATACTGCCCTGGTGAAGCCTGCGACCGCCTCCCCTCCCCCGGGGCGGCGGATGCGGGTTACGAATAATCGCCGCGGTTGAATTTGAATTGTTCGGTCACGGTAAGGATTTCCAGTTCCTGGACCAGGGACTGCAAGCCGCCTTCGCCGATCTGGCGGGTGACGTTGCGCAGCCCGGCCACATCGCCGGAAATGGACTCGAGAACCGTGTATGCGGACCTGAGCCCAGGCTCCGCATCCTGATCCGCAAGGGTGTGGGCATACTTTTCCCACTTTTCGAGAACGCTGTCGATGTGCTCCATGACCTCTTGCTCTGTGGGGGTTGGCGTGGCGGCTTCAGCCTGGGCGACGTCTAGCAGCGGATTGACCGATTGCACTGGCGCGGCGTGCGCGGTTCCCACTTCTTCGGCGGCTGCTTCGGACCCGCCCACTTCCCGGGCCAGGACCTCGCTGAAGTCTTGGGACGCCGGACGGGGCTTGGCCTTGGCCTCTGCTTCCCGCTGAACAGCGTCGACTTGATCCGGACGTATCTTCATCGCTTACCTCGTTGGTTGTCTGCGCTCCCCAACGCGTGTCCTACGCCTGGGCATCAGCAATATCCTTGCCAAACTCGTAGCCATGCCCCTTGGTATTCCCCTTGCCGGTTCCGGCCCGCCGCAACCGGAAAAAACTTCCCTTGGCAAAAAGCCCGGCTTTACTTTCCGCTCTACAGTCATATCATACAATTACAGAAATGCCTTGTCGAGGGGGAGCGCTGGGGCTAGGATGTTTCAAGAACTGATTCGGCGTTTTTTCCGAGGACTTGAGGCCCGGTCCAGCCATGTCGGGCCCGCGAACAACCAGGAGGTCCCCATGCCCGAGATCAAGAAGATTCTCTGCGCGGTTGATTTTTCCGAGGCCAGCTCCCTGGTCGCGGAATACGCCAACATGCTGGCCAAAGCCATGGAGGCCGACGTGGTGGTGATCTACGCCGCCCCGTCCCTGTCCCAGTACGTGGGATTCCATGTGCCGCCCAACTCCATTGAGAGCTTTGTGGGCGAAATCGTATCCGGCGCGGAAAAAACCATGCTCGAATACGTGCAGCGCAACTTCCCGGACACCAAGGCCGAAGGCAAGGTGGTCACGGGCGACGCAGCCGAGGAAATCCTGCGCACGGCCCAAGAGTCCGATGTGGACATCATTGTCATGGGTACCCACGGCCGCAAAGGCATTGACCGCATCCTGTTCGGCTCGGTTGCCGAGAACGTGGTCAAGAACGCCACGCTGCCCGTGCTCACGGTCCGTCCCAAGTAATTCCCCCACGAACGACTGACAGCGCGGCCTCCCCTGGGGGCCGCGCCATTTGCTTAAAAGCGCCCGACACTACCCAAGGAGGCTCCATGTCCACGTCCCCGGCCAAGCCCGGGCCGGATTCCCTGCGGCCCGAGGTCCAGGCCTTTGAACCCTACAGCGCGGGCCTGTCCATCGACGAAATCCGGGAAAAATATGGCCTGTCCCAGGTCATCAAACTGGCCAGCAATGAAAACCCCTTGGGCGTCTCGCCCGTGGTGCAGCGGGTCATCGCGGACAAGGCCGACACCTGTTTTCGCTACGCCCAGGTGGGCAACCCCCGGCTCGTGGCGGCCATTGCCGAGTTTTTGGCCCCATGGAACATCACGCCGCAACATGTGGTGGTCGGCAACGGGTCCGATGAAATCATTGACCTGTTGATCCGGTTGCGGGCCAGGCCAGGCCAGGACAACATCATCGCGTTCAAGCCGTGCTTTTCCATGTACACCTTGCAGAGCAAGCTCTGCGGCGTGGAATTCCGCCAGACTCCGCTCAACCAGGACTTCTCCTTTCCATGGGACAAATTCCTGGACCTGGCTGACGAGAACACAGCCCTGGCATTCGTGACCACACCGGACAACCCCTCGGGCTTCACCCCACCTGTGTCCGAGTTGGAGAGCCTGGCCCGCGCCTTGCCCGAGAACTGCATCCTGGCCATTGACGAAGCCTACATGGACTTTTGCGCGGACCAGACCGCCCACTCCCTGCTGCCGCGCTTGGAGGAGTTCCCCAACGTGGTGGTCATGCGAACGTTTTCCAAGCTCTACGGCCTGGCCGGACTACGCCTGGGCTACGGCGTCATGGCCCCTTGGCTGGCCGATTACCTGTGGCGCATCCGCCCGCCCTTTTCCGTGAACATCCTGGCCGAGGAAGCCGGCATGGCAGTGCTCAAGGACACGGTCTTTGTGGAGGAAACCCTGCGCGTGGTCAACCAGGGCCGCGATTTCCTGACCCAATCCCTGACCGGCATGGGCTGCACCGTGGCCCCCTCCCAGGCCAACTTCATGCTTTTCCGCTTGCCGCCGGGCGCGCCCGAGGCCAAGGCCGTATTCGAAGCCCTGCTGGCCAAGGGCGTGATCATCCGCCCCCTGACCAGCTATGGCCTGCCCGACTCCCTGCGGTTGACCATCGGCACGGAACAAGAGAACCGCACCTTTGTCCGCTGCTTCCAGGAGGTGCTGGGTGGCTGAGCCGATCATCGTGACCCTGGACGGCCCGGCAGGCGTGGGCAAGACCACCCTGGCCAAGCGCGTTGCCCAAGAGCTGGGCGTGGCCTACCTGGACACGGGCGGCATGTTCCGCGCCACGGCCCACGCCTTGGGCCAGGACGGACTCCAGCTTTCCAATGAGGAACTTGCCAACGAGCTGGAAAAACTTCGCTTCTCCCTGCAAGGCTCGGGCGCGGACACGGTGCTGCTCTGCAACAACCGCCCCGTGGGCGACGAGGTGCGCACCGAAGCCGTGTCCATGCTCGCCTCGACCATGGCCACCAAACCCATAGTCCGCGAATTCCAAAAACAAGCCCAGCAAGCCCTGGGCGCGGACACCTCCCTGGTAGCCGAAGGCCGCGACATGGGCACGGTCATCTTCCCCCAGGCCCCGCACAAATTTTTCCTGGACGCCCGGCCCGAGGAACGCGCCCAACGCCGCTTGCGCCAATACCAAGCCATGGGCAAGGACGCGGACTTGGCCGAACTCACCCAGTCCATCCGCGCCCGCGACGAACAAGACCGCAACCGCACAGTAGCCCCCCTCAAACCCGCTGACGACGCCCACATCATCGACACGTCCGAACTGGATAAAGAGCAAGTATTCCAAGAAATAATTGGAAGCATTCAAGGAAACGTCAACGGATAACGTCAAGGGATTTACGCCGTGTGTTTGGCGGGCTTCGCCCGTTACGGCAACGTCAACTGCCAACGGCAACGTCGTGGGGCTCCGCCCCACACCCCGCAAGGGGATGATCCCCTTGACCCCATTTGGGATTGGGGT